>JADGNW010000149.1 GCA_017883315.1 Blastocatellia bacterium
AGCTGGGGACGTGATCATCGCAGTCGGCGATCAGAGAGTCGAGAGCATCGGCTCGCTCCTCAAGGCTCTGTCCAACAAGTCGGAAGGAACCGTGGCGGTAAAGATAATTCGCAACCATGCCGAACAGGTAATCAATGTAACGCTAGAGAAAAGCGAGCTTTTGACGCCACGCCGCCGCGCTGCCGCAACGCAGAGACACGCCGCGGTCATCTAAGACTCGTGTGATGACCCATCTCGTCGAAGGAGGCGCGATCGGCTGCGCCTCCTTCTTGCTTTCTAAAGAAAATGAAGCGCTGTCGATCGCAAGCGCGTGATTCAGCCTTATCCCTGTGTGTTCAACCCCAAGGGGGGATATGAAGCGCAACACTCTCGTCCTACTATTTGTATCTCTCGCACTCGTTGCGACGGGCCTGGCGAAGCCGCGAGCCAATAAGAATCCGGGCAACTCGCAGGAGTTGAAGCACCCCACTGCGTCCGGGGCCGAATACTTGATTGTGGGCAATGCCCGAGTGATAGACGGACCTCATCATGACCGGTGGATAATTGTGTTTGCGGAGCCTCGATTCTTTACGCTTGAAAATACTCGGACGATCTTCCTCGATCTCTCAGAAGAATATCCCTTGGAGGACTTTCTCTTCATAGAGGCCGTCAGCAATGACGAACAGCTCCAGGAGAAGCAACGCTGGTTTGGCGAGATTCAGTCATTTCCTTTTGGCAATCTGCCGCCGCGCCCCAGGTGCGGGAATGGGCCAGAGCCGCCACCGCTGTCCGCCTCGTACCATCGCATTAATCGAACGGAGCATATTTACTTTTACCCGGCAAGCGGCGAATCCGTTCACGTCGATCTGAATCCATCATCTCAAGACTGCGGTGCAACGGGTGACACCCCCGCGGATCTCCTGGATGCAGCGACTCGCGGTTGCGAAGACGTTGTCCAGGAACTCCTGGATGCCGGAGCCGACCCTAATGTCAAAACCAGACACGGAGGTGCGGTGCTGGTGGAGGCATCCCATCGAGGCAACACTCGAATTGTGAGACTGCTATTGGAAAGAGGCGCGGACATTAATCAAACAAGCGCCTCAGGATGGACGCCTCTCATAGCCGCGGTAAACGGGAATCGCTCGTGCGTCACAGGTCTATCGTGCGTCATAGATCTATTGCTAAGCCGTGGAGCAGACGTCAATGCTCGCGCCGAAGATGGCCGAACCGCTTTGACGCACGCGGTCTTCAGACAAAATGCGGCTGTGGTTAAGGAACTACTGGCGCGTGGCGCTGATGTCACCAACATAGATGGTTATGGGAAAACTGCTCTCGCGATGGCAGAAGATCAACATGACGACACAATAGTCCGCCTTCTCAGAGAAGCCGGCGCGGTTCAATAAACACAGTGTTGCAACGGCCTGCCTTAAACCGCTCTCGCGCCATTCTTGCTTCCCTTCCCTCGCGAAGATAAGATGCAGCTTCACCTTCAACGATCATGGAGCCGAAGAAAAAATTTCAGCTTGCTATGACCGCGATTGTCGTCCTTCTCGCGTCCGGCACGGTTGGTTTCAAATTGATACTCGGCATTTCGTTGTTTGACTCGTTCTACTTCACCCTGATTACCCTTACAACCATCGGTTACAGTGAACCTCCTCACATGACTGAAGGCGCGCGTGTGTTCACCGCGCTGCTGATCATTACGGGCGTGAGCACCATCGGCTTCGCTCTATCGGTCGCCGTTCAGGCCGTGGTAGAGTCCGAGCTGCTCTCCACTTTCGGGAAGCGAAAAATGTACAAGGACATCAACAAACTTAGCGGTCACTACATCGTCTGCGGCGCCGGGCGCGTCGGCGCCGGTGTTATCCGCGACATCGCTCGTAGCGGCCAGGACTTCGTGGTCATTGAGGGCGACGAAACGATCGCCGACCGCTTGCTCACGCAAGGTCACATGGTGTTGATGGGCGACGCTACAAATGACGACGTGCTGAAAGCCGCAGGCATTGAGCGGGCCCGAGGCATCGTGTGCGCGGTTTCATCGGACCCCGACAACCTGTACATCACGTTGACTGCCCGCGACCTGAACAAAGAAGCTAGGATCGTCGCCCGCGCGAACGATGAAGCGGCCGTGAAACGGCTCTTGAAGGCCGGAGCTGATAGAGTCGTTTCGCCCGCGCTAACCGGCTCGTCCAAGATGTCACAGATGCTGTTGAGGCCGGCGGTCGCCGACTTCTTTGAGCTGGCGACTATGACTGAGCGGCTCGAGCTCGAAATAGAGCAGGTTGAAATCGACGCGAACTCTCCGTTTATCGGCATCGCGCTGAAAGACACCGGCATCCGGTCTGAACACGATGTAATCGTCATCGCAATCAAGCGCACGAGTGGGGAAATGATTTTTAACCCTGCGGCCGACACCCTAATCGAAGAGCACGACGCGCTGGTGACGATCGGAAGCCACAGCAGCCTGCTAGCCCTCGAACGGATGGCCAACCCTGAGGCCACGACTCAACACCGCCATTAACGTGACACCCGGCGTCAGCATTGTTATCCCCAGTTGGAACGGACTTGAGCTGCTCAAGCGGTTCCTGCCGTCTGTAATCGCCGCAGTTACTCACTACAGTCAGCAGTTCAACTGTCCAACAGAAATCGTCATCATAGACGACGGCAGCGTTGATGAGACTGTTGAGTGGTTGCCGGCTCAAGGATTTGTGGGGGCGAGAAGCGACGCCCAGTCGCCCCCTCGTCCTGTCTCCCCCTCGCCCTTCCTCCCTGCTCTCAGGCTGATCAGGAATGAAACCAATCGAGGGTTTGGCCCAACATGCAATCGCGGTTTTGAAGCAGCAACCTACCCGCTTGTGTTTCTGCTCAACAACGACGTCGAGGTCGAGCTGAATGCGATAGCGCCGCTGGTCGAGAACTTCGCGGACGCATCGGTTTTTGCCGCGCACTGCCGGGTCTTCGACCTGGAGAGCGGACGCGAAGTTGGAACAGGCAAACTAGGCAGTTTTGATCGAGGCTTTATTCGCGTTCATCGCAGCTACGTTAGTGTGGCGACGACTACAGATGAAGAAGCGGCGACGAATCAGCGCGCCCGGCTTTATTCGATGTTCGCGAGCGGTGGGTCTGCCATGTTCGATCGTGAGAAGTTCCTCGAGATCGGCGGATTCGACAGTCTCCTCGCCCCTATATATTGGGAAGACGTAGACATCAGCTACCGCGCATGGAAGCGAGGGCTCTCCGTGATTTATGAGCCTCGATCTGTCGTGCATCATCGGGTTTCATCCACGATGCGCAAGGTCAATCAAAGCAAAGTGCGGCGGATGCAACAGCGGCATCGTTTGATATATCACTGGGTCAACCTGCACGATGGCGCTCTAATGCGTTCGCACATAGCGTGGGTTGCATTGCTGAGCCTCACGGCTCCGCTCAGACTTCAGCCAAGCTTTCTCTTGTCGGTTGCCTCGGCGCTGAAGAAGCTGCCTCAGATACGCAAGCGGCGGCTTGAAGAAAAGCGGGCGGCGCAGCGAACCGACCGTGACGTATTCGAGATATTCGCGTCGCTCGAACAGCGAGCGAACGTCTTTGCCTACGACAAGGATGCCGAGCTCGAAGCGACTCGGCCGGAGCAACGACGCTGACAACAGAAGGCAGTAGGCAGTAGGCAGAAGGCAGAAGGCAGCGAACAAATCGACGAGTGATCAGTTACTGCCTTCTGCCTTCTGCCTTCTGCCTTATAAGCATCACTCCGCGCGGGCAGCTACGGTCAGAGTCGCCCCCTCACCCATCGCCGTCATCGCCCAATCGAAAGGCTTGATGAGCGGAATACACAGGTAGAACAGTGCGCGATTCAAGCCGTGAGAATCTCGACTGACGAGCCTTGACTTGAGACTCTGTCTCAGCGCGTGTGAGTTGTGCGCCTTGGAGAAGTAACTCTTTTCGTAGATCTGAAAGCCGGTCTCAGACAGCAGCCGGTCGAGAGCGGACAGCGTAAAATGATATCTGTGTCGAGGAGCATCAAGCTTGAACCATTCGCCGCCGAACAGTCGCGCCTGGTAGCTCGCGGCGTTGGGCAGTTGAACGATCAGCGATCCGCCGGTCTTGATAATGCGCCTCGCCTCTCTCAAGTTTGCGCGCGGCTCGTTGGTGTGCTCGAGCGCCGACCAAAAAGTCACGACGTCGAATGACGCGTCTGCCAAAGCTGATCGAGTCAGCGCGCCCGAGGACACGTGGCCGCTTCCTAACGCTCGCCCTGCTGCTTCTGCCGCAGCCTCACTGAGTTCAAGTCCGAATCGATCCCACTTCTTCGGGTCGAGCGCGCGAAGAAAGAATCCTGATCCGCATCCGACATCAAGGATTCTCCCGCCTGCGAGGCCGCAGCGAGAAAGTAATTTCTTCTTCTCAGATTGCGAGGACGCGATCCACTTCTCCGATGGTTCAGCGCCGCCCCAGTAGTCGTGCGGGTAGTAGTCAGCGAGATCTGCCTCACTCATATCGGGCATTGTGCGCAGCACACCGCAGCCGCAGCACTCCGCGATCTGGAATCGTTCGTCCGTGTTGCGCAAGCGATCCTTTGCGGTATAGAGTTCGCGGACGGTAGTCGAGCCGCATAGATCGCACGCGAGCGCAATTTGCCGGCTTGAGTCTGGATGAGCGTTCATCAGGAAACGGAATTGTACCTTTGCACGATGCACCGAACAATGCGAGCTGATTGAGCTTGGTTAGTCCTCGCAATGGGCGTTCACGCTGTACCTTGTCGCTGATAGCCTGAGCATAGATTGAGCTCAAAAGTTCTTCTCCCATCTGAGATGACACGAGTCCTTATCACGGGTGTTGCTGGATTCATTGGGTCGCACGTAGCCCGGCATTGTCTCGACCTCGGCTTCGAGGTAGTCGGGATCGATGATTTGTCGGGCGGTTCGGTCGACAACGTTCCCACCGATGTGGCCTTTAGAGAAGGCACGATTACGGACAATGACTTCGTCTCGGGGCTATGGGACGAGGGCGCGTTCGATTACGTCTATCATCTCGCAGCCTACGCGGCTGAGGGATTGAGCCACTTCATTCGGCGTTTCAACTACACGAACAATCTTATCGGCTCGGTGAACCTGATAAATCAATCGGTGCTGCACGAAGTGAAGTGTTTCGTTTTCACTTCTTCCATTGCCGTATACGGCGACAGCCAGCCGCCGATCAGCGAAGAGGTGGTTCCGACTCCGCAAGACCCTTATGGCATCGCGAAGTACGCGGTCGAACTGGACCTGGCTGCGGCCAAAAAGCTCTTCGGATTGCCGTACGTAATCTTCCGCCCGCATAACGTATACGGCGAGCGCCAAAACATCGCCGACAAGTACCGAAACGTCGTGGGCATTTTCATGAATCAAATAATGTCCGGCAAGCCGATGACTGTTTTTGGCGACGGCAAGCAGACGCGCGCGTTCTCCTACATCGATGACGTAGCGCCCCTCATCGCTCGCGCACCTTTGGTAAAAGGCGCTTATGACCAAGCCTTCAACATCGGAGCGGACCAGCCGTGCACGGTGCTCGAGTTAGCTCATGCGGTTGCGCGAGCGTTTGAAGTCGAGGCGTCGATTGAGCACTTGCCGTCGAGGAAGGAAGCCGAACACGCTTTCTCAACTCATGACAAAGTGCGTCGCGTGTTCGATCCGCCCGCGCCGGTTCATCTAGCCGAGGGGATTGCTCGCATGGCTGACTGGGTCAAGCAACACGGTCCCGCGACGCCTGCGGAATTCGATGACATCGAAGTCGCGATCAATCTGCCGCCATCGTGGCTACCCAAAGGGCTGCCCAAACGAAAGTGATTCCGATTCCGGACCAACCTTCGAGGTAATTCATATGACGACACAGAACGTGATAAAGATCGCTGTCGGAATAAGCTTCGGCGTTTTGCTGACAATCATTCCGGCGTCCGCAAGACAGACGCGCGCTGCGGAGCCGCGTTCGGCGCAGGAGATCCGCAAGGTGCTTGAACACCAGGTTGACGCCTGGAATCATCGCGACCTTGAAGGTTTCATGCGGGGCTATTGGCATTCGGCCGAGCTGACTTTTTATTCGGGCGGCACGACTGTGTCGGGTTGGGAAGAGACGCTCGGGCGTTACCGCAATCGCTATCAAAGCGCGGGAAACGAAATGGGTAAGCTCGAATTCACGGACTTGAAGATCGAACTGCTGGGGCCGAGCGCTGCATTCGTCCGAGGACGATTTCATCTGAAGATGTCGAGCAGCGAGTCAGGCGGCTTGTTCACGCTCACGTTTCGAAAGCTTGCTGATGGTTGGAAGATAATTCACGACCACACGTCGACGGCATCGTAATCAAAACTCATAATCAACGGAGCCGACGGCTTCGCAAATCTCTCGAAGCTTGAGCACGACTTCCATGTGATCGTCGTGGCGAGTGTAGGTTTCGAGCGCCTCAAGGTCGTCGTAAGTAGCTATCTCCACCACGTCCCACGCCCGAGCCGAATGCATGATGTCTTCGCCGATTTCAAATGAGCGGATGACATCGATCTTGTCAGGCAGCGCACGAAGTTGATTGATTACCTCCCGGCGAGCATCGGCGCTTGCTTCGGGTTTGAACTTGAAGAACACGACGTGTTTTATCATGGCTCGGTAGTGATAACAGATCGGCGCGGCCTGGAGCAAGGGAGAACCGAATAGGAAGCAGTAGACTCAGGGCGCTCAAGAGTAGGGCACTTCCCGCGCGAGCAATCAACGGTGTAGCCGCAAGCTGACGCGATACTCTTGACGCAATCACAGATTGTCCAGGTTCGAATTCACTTTCTCTGCCAACAAGAGCACGACCTCAGTCTGGGAAGCCACTCCGTTGAACTCGTCATAGTAGTCTGCTTTGATGCGATCGACCCTAAGCCGGTTGAGATCCTTACCCAGATCTTTGCGCTTTCTTTCCGTGCTGTTGAGAAGAGTATCGATGACGTATCGGTGCGCGTCGTGCGCGTGAATTACTTTGCCTTCCCTATCCCGAAGGTGACTCCGCGCTTTGCAATAGTTGGCATAGTAAGCACGGCTGATCGCGCAGCGAAGCTTAGCCTCCTGGGTCGCCGCGTTTATTGGGCGCGGCGCAAGCTCGTTCGCAAGTTTCAGATAGTCTGACCAATCAAAACTCACAGGAACTCCAGACTGATGCAGAGGCGGCGTTGCGCTTCGTCCATGGCGTCGAGCCACCACTCATCGTCGAATCGCTGCAGCTTTGCGAAGGCCTCGGCAGGTGGAAGCTGAACGACGACGAAGAGCACTAACTGCTGGTCGTCCGTACTATTCGGATCGGCAATCACCTCAAGAGCGAGAGACATCGGCGCGAAGTAACGCGTTGTTGCGTCGTAGGCCGCAACGAGAAGAGGAACCAAGAAATCATGCTCACCAAGGAATCTCCTCACATGTACGGGCTTCCGCAGAGAGTACAATCGCTCGATATCTTCGCGGTCATTCGTAGCGGCAACCGCCTCTTCAACGATCATCAGTTCCTCGTGCAAGAATTGTGTCTCCTCAATCTGGCTGTACTGAAAACGGTAGCACCATCTTCGCATTTTGGGAGCGTCAAAACAATATGAAACAAGAGCACGGGCAGGTACGTCGAGTCGCAAAGGGCCAATACTCGTAGTAAAGTAGTTTCGAGCCTATGTACATTTCCAGGTTTCAATTTAACGATTATAAGAGCATCTATAAATCAGATGACATAGAGTTGACCACTGGTGTCAATCTCATCGTTGGGAAGAACAATGCTGGAAAGACGGCACTTCTCGAAGGTCTGGGATTAAGGTTCTCTCAGAATCTTTATCGAAGTTCAAAGGTCAGGCGAAAGGTAGACCCAACCGATCGCCCAACGTCCTCGGCCACAATATCTATTACGATAACTCGCGATGAGCTTTGGAGTATTTTGCGTGATACTCCAGGTCGATTTGGGGTCCCTCTGCCAGAAAAAGAGGCCTACATATCCAACGAAATGATACCTGAGGTGGAGCACATATCTCGCTTCCTGAATAAGAGTATTTGAGCGAGAAGAATTCACACTCCGGGCTAGATACAAATGGGATGCTAATGGATCGCGATTCTTGCCCTATCAGATCCCTTGCTTCGGTGCTTATGAGGTGACCGGAATTCCAAATAATTTACGATTTGTATTTTGTGAAATTGATGAGGAGGAATTGCTTGTAGTTGCCCCGCTTCAGAGTGGGAGAGAGAATATGGATTTTGGGCTTCAAGTGATGGAGTCGTTGCGGCAACGCATCTATAGCTTTACTGCCGAACGGTTTGCTCTAAGCAAGTGCAGGGTAGGCCTGAGCGATCAACTTGAACCGGACGCAACGAACCTAGCTGAGGTGCTTAGTAATTTGAAGGACCGAAGCCCTAACAAGTTCAGACTGTTGAATCAACATCTGCGCCAGGTTTTCCCCAACATACACGAGGTGTCAGTACGTCCATCTGCGGGAGATGCTCAACACTGCGAAATAATTGTTTATGAAGAAGACTCCGATGACGAGCAGGACGCGATACCGCTGGCCGACAGCGGTACAGGAATTGGCCAGGTTGTCGCGATGCTCTACGTTCTAGTCGCGTCGAAGCACCAGAAGACGATTCTCATCGATGAGCCGCAAAGCTTCTTGCATCCAGGTGCAGTAAGGAAGCTCTTTCAAATTTTCGCTTTGTACCCTCACCACCAGTATGTTGTTGCTACCCACCTACCAACAGTCATTGCTGCGTCAAAGGCATCGACGATTCTACTTGTAAGAAAGGAAACCTGCGCGCAGACCAGCTTCACGCCTATTGATGTTAATGAAACGAAAGAACTGAGCACGATTTTAGATGAGGTAGGCGCTAGACTAAGCGACGTCTTCGGCGCCGACAGCATATTGTGGGTCGAGGGCAACACTGAACGGGATTGCTTCCCAATGATCCTAGAGGCACTAACAGAACAAAAGCAATGGGGAACGGAGTTCGTTCCCGTTATTAGTCCTGATGAATTGGTCGGTTCAGACGCTGACAGAATAGTGCGAATATACGAGCGGCTGAGCCAGGGAAAGGGGCTCCTTCCGCCCGCTGTCGGCTTTGTCTTCGATAGAGAGTGTCGTACCACGAAGACCCGTGATGATCTTGAACGTAGACTCGGTGGTCGAGTGAAGTTTTTGCCTCGCCGAATGTTCGAGAATTACTTTTTGAATCCAAAAGCTATCGCGGCAGTCGCAAATGAAATAACAGGGTTTAGCGAAGCCCCAATCACGGCGTCAGAGATAGATGTGTGGCTACAGCAAAAGGTACAAGAGCGGCAATACTACTGCCAGCACCAAGGCGCGGAAACGGCCACAGTAGATTCCTGGATAACTCATATTGATGGGGCCAGAGTCCTTGAGAATCTGTTTGCCCATTTTTCAAATCAGCGAGTATCGTACAGAAAAGTGGAACATGGGCTGGAATTAACGCAATGGTTGCTCGCAAACGATCCAGGTGATTTCAAAGAGGTTGCTAGCTTGGTACAGGAACTACTGAAGAGTTGACGTCTGATTGACCATTTTGGCCGCGATGACTCAGTAACCCGCAACAGACTAAAAGAGGCTGTACCGACTCGGTAGTCATTCCTTTGGGCCTGCGATAATATTCCTGCTCCAATGTCGAAGATCAAAGTACTCCCCGATTCGCTCGCCAACAAGATCGCCGCCGGAGAGGTAGTCGAGCGGCCATCTTCTGTCGTGAAGGAACTGCTCGAGAATGCGCTCGATGCCGGCGCACATGCAATCAACATCGAAGTCGAAGCCGGCGGCAAGCAATTCATTCGCGTAGTTGATGACGGCGAAGGCATGACTCGCGACGATGCGATCATCGCCTTTGAACGCCACGCAACTTCCAAGCTGAGCACGGCAGACGACTTAGAAGCCATCAATACGCTCGGGTTCCGAGGCGAGGCGCTGCCTTCGATCGCTTCCGTCTCGCGTTTGTTCTTGCGCACAAAGACTGCGCGAGATAACGAAGGCACCGAAGTCGAGTTCAACGGCGGCAAGCTGATCGCCGTGCGTGACGTCGCCTGGCCCCGCGGCGCCGAAGTGGAAGTGCGCGATCTGTTCTTCAACATTCCCGCGCGCCGCAAGTTTCTTAAGAGCGATGCGACCGAGAGCTTTCACATCGCCAACCTCGTTCAACACTACGCGCTCGCCAATCCGCAGCTTGCGTTCCTGCTTGTGAACAATGGTCGCGACGTGATTCGCGTAGCTCCCGCAAAATCGCTGAAGGAGCGGGCCTATCAAGTGCTGGGCGGCGCGCTGTTGGACAAGCTGGTCGAGGTCAATGCCGAGGGAGACGCGCTTCGGGTGATGGGCTTCGTCTCGAATCCACAGGAGCAACGCTCATCGCGCGATGCGCAGTACCTTTTCATCAATCGCCGATTCGTGCGCGATCAATTGATAGGGCGCGCGCTCAGTGAAGC
>JADGNW010000150.1 GCA_017883315.1 Blastocatellia bacterium
CGCACTTCAAATCAGAGACTCAAAGACAGCAAGCCTCGATCGGACATACCAGGATCATCCGACTAACCAATCTGCGTGCCAACGCAGCTAGCCTGGTAAACACTACGAGCAGTAAGGGAAATTTGGGTGCAGGTTTGGCGGGTATGTCCGATTCCGAGAATGGCTTTCCCAAGGTCGGACTTTTGTTTGATCGGTGACGGTTAGAGGTTAAGCCGTGCAACATACAGTTCGTCCGTGCGAACCCGGTCCTCAAAGCGGTCGCAAGCGCTACGCCTATGGACGGCGATCGTGGTAGATTACTCTCTCGAACGAAGTGGAGCGGCTTGTCAATGTCCACCATCGCCATATCATCGATAGAGATTCGTGAGAACGGAGTTGCCTGGATAATCGGCGCTAACACGAAAGTCATCGAAGTGGCATTGGATCACCTGGCACACGGTTGGAGCCCCGAGGAGATTTTCTTTCAGCACTACGGCCAACTGTCGCTAGCGCAGATCCACGCGGCGCTCGCTTACTACTATGAGCATCAGCCCGAATTCGATGCGGAAATCAAAGCTCAGTTGGATGAGGTCGAAGAGCTTAGAAAGCTTGCCGGCGAATCGCCCGGCCGAAAGCGGCTTCGCGCCCTTGGTCTCTTGTCTTGAGTATCAAGCTCTACATGGATGTCCACGTTCCTTACGCAATCAGTCTCGGTCTGCGCTTGCGTGACGTGGATGTGCTAACGGCCCAGGAAGACGCAACGACCGAAATGAGCGATGCAGATCTTTTGACGGCGACACTCAGTCAGAATCGGTTCCACGTTTTTCCTGAATCGGTACATAGGTACGAGTACCCTAGCGCGGTGTAGTGCTTCAAGCTGGTCCCAAAGAGAAAGCGATAGGTCAGACCGTAGTTCCCTGCGCTTGTATTCGTCGATTACTTTCGTTGGAGTGAGAGGCACCTGCTGGCTGAAAACCAGATTCAGGTCCAGAAGATCTGTCGTTGATTTCATTTCAGTAGACTCGGGTACAAACGTGGTCCATGACTGAGTTCACATCTATGTATGTAACACACCGTCGACGCGCGAGATTAAGTTAGGGGTAGTCTTAAAAGAACGCGACTAAGCCTCTGTTGGAAGTTCTATTGCTCACGGCTCTCTTCCAAGGTCAGTTAGCTGACTCATTCTCGGAAAGACTCGAGCAGGAGATCAAGTCGCTCGCCGATGTCGAGAAGATCCGAATCGTAGAGGCGATTCTCACCGATCTAGACAGACCCGATCCGGAGATTGATCGCATCTGGGCTGAAGAAGCCCGAAAGCGTTGGGATGCGTACAAGGCGGGACGGCTAAAGACCGTTTCCTAACACCGCTATCAGAAATGGACGGCCATTGCATTCGGTAATCTAGGAGTGATAGAGTTTGCGCCGTCCTTAACAGCGAAATCATTACCTGCATTGTCAATTAATAGTCACGGTCTCGCGAGTGAGATTTCAAATCTCGGCAGCGCTAGTCCAACCGTCAACTCTTGGGAAGTAATAAGGAGATTGCTCATGGCAAGCAAGAAAGCATCTGGACTCGAACTCTTGATGGGAACAAAGAGCATTCGCGCGCGCGCGCAGTTGTTGCTCCTGATGGCAGCAATGCTGGCTGCGACGTGCCTCGCCGCCGTAAGGCAACAGGCTGCGACGGCGCCGGCTCAATCCGCTGCTCCGTCGCAGCAGATGCCCTTCGATCCGCAGATAACGACGGGCAAGTTATCCAACGGACTGCGCTACTACATTCGAGCCAACAAGAAACCCGAGAAACGCGCCGAACTGAGACTCGTCGTCAATGCCGGGTCCGTCCTTGAAGAAGACGACCAGCAGGGTCTCGCTCATTTCGTCGAGCACATGGCTTTCAACGGCACTCAGCATTTTCCCAAGCAGGAACTCGTGCACTTCATTGAGTCACTCGGTATGCGCTTTGGCGCTGACCTCAACGCCTACACGTCATTTGACGAGACGGTCTACATGCTCCAGGTGCCGACCGACAAGCCTGAGACGATGGACCGGGCCATGCTTATCCTGGAAGACTGGGCGCACAACGTCTCTTTCGATCCGGTCGAAATCGACAAGGAGCGCGGAGTCGTTATGGAGGAATGGCGGCTCAGGCGCGGAGCGGGCGCCCGAATGACGGACAAGTTGTTTCCGATTGCGTTCAAGGGCTCGCGCTACGCGGATCGCATTCCAATCGGCAAGCCGGAGATCATTCAAGGCGGCAAGCCCGAGCGGTTGAGAAAGTTCTATACGGATTGGTACCGCCCGGATCTGATGGCCGTCGTTGCGGTCGGCGACTTCGACAAGACCGCGATTGAAAATCTGATCCAAACGCACTTCGGTTCTATTCCGGCGGCGAAGTCTCCGCGGCCGCGACCAAACTTCGACATCCCCGATCATCCCGGAACTGTTTATGCCATCACGACGGACAAAGAGATGACCACGACTTCGGTCGGGATAACAAACATCCTGCCGTCACGTGAGCAGGGCTTGGTCGCTGAGTATCGACAGGAGATCGTCGACAATCTCTTCTCTGCGATGCTCTCGGCGCGGTTTCAGGAGATGGCGCAAAAGCCGGATGCCCCATTTATTCTTGCCGCCGCGGGCCGAGGGAATTTTCTGGCTCGCAACAAGGATGGCGCCTCGCTCAACGCGTTGGTGAGGGAAGGCGGTGTCGAACGAGGACTGGAGGCGTTGCTTGTAGAAACCGATCGCGTATCGCGGTTCGGTTTCACCGCAACCGAACTGGAGCGCCAAAAGCAGAACTTGCTGCGGGCTTACGAACAAGCGGCTGCTGAAAAGGAGACCAGCGAGTCTTCCAGCCGCGCCGACGAATACATTAGAAATTTTCTCAAGAACGAGCCGCTGCCAAGCGTGGATGACGAATACGCGCTGCATCAGCGCTTCCTGCCGCAAATCACTCTCGAAGAGATCAACAAGATTGCGAAGGAATGGTATTCGGATCGAAACCGTTTGGTTGTTGTCACCGCTCACGAGAAGAGCGGGCTTGTGATTCCGGATGAGTCGCAGCTCGCAGCAGTAATGAAAGGCGCCAGCGCGAAGGAGTTGAAGCCCTACGCGGACACCGCGGTCGCCGCGGCGCTGCTCGATTCGATACCCGCGCCCGGCTCAATCGCCAAAACCGTGGTGAAGGATACAAACGGTATCACCGAATGGGAGTTGTCGAATGGCGTCAGGGTGGTTCTCAAGCCGACCACCTTCAAGGCCGATGAGATTCTGTTTGGCGCCACCAGCCCCGGCGGCACTTCGCTTGCGAGCGACAGGGACTACATTCCTGCAAGCACGGCCACGCAGGTCATCAGCGCCGGGGGCCTAGGCAAACTAAACGCTATCGACTTGCAGAAGGCATTGACCGGGAAGGTTGCTTCGGCGTTTGCGTTTATCGGCGAACTCGAAGAAGGACTGGGCGGCAGCAGCTCTCGCAAGGACCTGGAGACTATGTTCCAACTCATCTATCTCAGGTTCACAGAGCCGCGAGCCGACGCTAATACTTTCGCGGTGCAAGCGGCACGAACGAAGACAATGCTGGCGAACCAAACTGCGGTCCCCGAGTTTGCTTTCTTCGACGCGCTTAACACAGCAAGGTATCAGAACCATTCGAGGCGGAGGTTTCCGACGCCGGCGACGGTTGACGAATGGAACCTCGAAAAGTCGATGGCCTTCTACAAGGACCGTTTCGCCGACGCAAGCGACTTCACGTTCGTCTTCGTCGGGACCTTCGATCTGGCGACGATGAAGCCACTCGTCGAACGGTATTTGGGCTCGCTACCTTCGATCCATCGGAAAGAGACGTGGAAGGATGTCGGCGTGCGGACGCCTACGGGCGTCATTGAGAAGAGAGTCGAGAAAGGCATCGAGCCTAAGAGCCTGGCGGCGATCTTGTTCAGCGGGCCGTTCCAGGACGATCAGACGCACCGCATCGCCATCCGGGCCATGGCGGAGGTGCTGCAAACGAGACTGCTGGAGACGATTCGCGAGGAGTTGGGCAGCACTTACAGCATCACTGCAAGCGCGGATTACCAGAGAATCCCCAAGCCCGAGTACTCCATTACCATCCAATTTGGGTGCGCCCCTCAGCGCACCGACGATCTGATCAAGCGAGTTTTTCAAGAGATCGAGCTGCTCAAGACCAACGGCCCGACCGAGAAGCAAGTGAACGACGAAAGGGAAGCTCTCCTGAGGGATTTCGAAACCAATAGCAAGCAAAACTACTACCTGCTGAATCAGATCACGTTGAGTTACCAGTTTGGCGAAGATCCTGCCCGACTCTGGAATCTGCCAGAGTATTTAAGGAAGGTCGACGCGGCGATGATTCAGGGAGCGGCGAAAACCTATCTCAACACCAGCAACTACGTGAAGGTCACGCTGTTTCCGGAAAAGAAGCAGACATAAAGGCGAAATCAGTCTGGCTTGGCATGGAGCGCACAGCAGTCCTTCTGTATGCTGAGTAACGATGACTGTCTATGAAATCCAGATTACTGATTTTGACTCTGGCTTAGGATGACACGCCGACCTTGATATCAGGTGCTCGTTGATCGGAATGGGAAGCTGTCAACACACAGAATCGTATGAGTAAAGAACTACGCTCGATCGTGGAGCGCTTCGATTCAATCGCCGGCGCCGGCCAGCTCGCAGTGTTGGCGACTGTGATTGATGTGCGAGGGTCGAGTTACCGATTGCCCGGCGCGCGCATGCTGATTGACGGCGAAGGCAATACTCACGGCACAGTTTCAGGCGGCTGCCTTGAAGCCGATCTCATGGAGCGAGCGCAGCGCGTGCGCGAGACTGGCGCGGCGGAAGTGTTTGTCTATGACACGTCGATCAACGACGATTCCGTGTTTGGACTCAACATGGGTTGCCGCGGCGTGGTCCGCATCCTGCTCGAGCCTGCCGAACCGAAGCTCTTTGAGTTTCTCAATCACCGGCTGAAGTCGCGGCACAGCGGTGTTATCGCGACGGTGGTTCGCGCTGTCCAAGAGAACGGCAAGGAGAGCGGCAAAGATCTCCAGGTCGGTGCTCGCTTGATGATTGATGAACGCGGATCGGTCGCAAATGGTCTCAACTCGGAGGTGCAGACGGTGCTTGCGACGGATTGCTTTGCTGCGCTCGAAAACAAGAACTCCGGGCTCAAGGCTTACGAGTTTGGTGAGGTCTTCATCGAGTACATCGCCCCGCCCGTGCCGCTCATTGTTTTCGGCGCCGGCCACGACGCCGTGCCGCTGATCCGGCTTGCTAAGGAGCTGGGCTGGCTCGTCACACTGGTGGATCATCGGCCGGTCGCGGCTGCGCGCGAGGAGTTCTCCATCGCCGATGAAATCATCATCGCGCGACCTCAGGCGGCGGCCAGTCGTGTGTCGATCGACGCCCAAACATGCGCCGTGCTGATGACGCACAACTACTCGCTTGACCTTGAGCTTTTGGAATTCCTGCTGCGTTCGCCTGCGCGCTACCTGGGTATGCTCGGTCCGAGAAGTCGAGCGGACCGGCTGCTGCAAGATCTTTCCAGGATTGGCATTGAGCCGACGGATCAAGAGATCGAGAGAATGTATGCTCCAATTGGTATCGACATCGGAGCGGAGACTCCGGAGGAGATCGCTCTGTCGATCATCTCCGAGATCCACGCCGTACTAGCCGGCAGGCCCGGCGGGATGCTGCGAGAGCAAAAGGGATCGATCCACAGCGGAGTAGAAGGAACCGCTGATTTGCGCTGAAGTTGTTTCGCTGATCTGCGCTGATCAGCGCACCGAAGGCAGCTGAATCAGCAGTTCCTTCTCCGCGGCAAGACGAACTGAATCCTTACCCGATTGTGATTTCGCTAGCATTCTCTCAAACGTTGTGGTATACGATACGCGCCACTCAGGCGGGTCGAGCGAGCGCAAGGGAATTTTCGCCGGCTCCGCCAGAAAAGAATCACCAATATTAGAATCACAGAAGTCGCGACCAGTTTGAAGGAGGCGCGGTCCACCAGAGAACGGAGCTGTGACGTAATCTGATATGTACCTCGCACACCTGCGTGGGTGTCGTCGCCTCGATCGAGGAGTCCGTTGAATCGTGAACAATAAGGAGGAGCCATGAGCCATTCTCGGAACAAGTGGGGCTTGCTAATAGCTGGAACTTTGATGACTTTCGCATTAGCGTCGAGCTTAGCCGGTCAAGCGAGCCGCGCGACGGGCGCGGCCAGCCTGGCTTTTAGAAACAGCGTGGACACGCCGCCTCCCGATTGGCACGGCCCGGTCTTCAAGTTGAGCCACGACTATCCGAAGTCGCAACCCAAATGCGAAGCTCCCTGGCTCAAGCGGCAGGTCTCGTTCACCAACCCGGATCCACAATGGTCGGATTGGCAAGGCTACGTGCAGGACATCATCGACTACGTCAAGAAGGGACAAGACTTCAAGGACGGCTGGAACACTGACGTCGGCGGGCAGACCCGCTGGTATCACGTGCCGTGGATGGCGTATGACGGCGAGCGAGGCCGCGAGTTCGTGCACGGTTTGACCAATGAGCTTTCGACCGCGTTGTCAAGTTTCGTCACTTCGACTCGCGGAGTCGGCCGCGGAAGCGGAAGGCATACGCTTCCCGGCGCGAAGTCAACGGGCGGGGTGAATCCGCAGTTTGAGACGTGGTCGGTTGGCATGTACAACCCCTGCGGCGGATGGTCGATTGGACAGGCGTTTCCGCCGTCGGGTGAGCCGGCTACCTATAGCAAGTCGGGCCAAAATTACGCTCGCGGAATGCCGTTTCCCGAAGGCACCGTGGTCGTGAAGGTTCTCAATACCACGGCGACTGAGAATGACGTTCCGTACCTGAAGGGCTCAACTACGTGGAAGGCGAACGGGCACAAACAACTTTCCCCAACCGAGTACACATTGTGCGACAGACAGGTGAGGGACGTACACCTGATTCAGGTCGATCTGGCCGTGGTTGACAGCCGCTCACCTACACGTTGGGTTTACTCCACATTGGCGTATGACGGAAAAGACTATGACCCCTCAAAGCCGGGATCGATTTGGGATCGGCTGAAGCCGCTCGGCGTTCAGTTTGGCAACGACCCGATGAGCTTCCCTGCCGTGGCTCAATCCGACAGCAAACCGCTGCACGAGACTGTGCTTGCGCCCATCAGCATTTCCGAATACGAACACTACGGCTGTTCGAGGCGGCTCGCGGGCACGGTTGACCAGTCCAACTCGAGCTGCGTGAGCTGCCACATGGGCGCGTTCGCGGCGCCTCCGCCCTATCTCAACTTGCAGGGGGGGACGATCCCGGCGATCTTCAACTTCTGCGATATGTGCGCGACCTACAACACCGCGAACAGTCAATATTTCTCCGACTACACGTATCCGGCGACATTCCCGAGCAATGGGTTTACGAGCGCGATTCCGCTGGATTCTTCTCTGCAACTGGCGGTCGCGTTCGCTCAATATTCGACCTATAAGAACCCGCACGCGCTGCCGCTTGCGTGTCCGGATGCCAAAGCCACTCGCAAAGCAAGCTCAGGCACGCACTAACTTCGAAAGGGACCACCTATGTCAGCAGCTCCGGTTGGACAATTCGCGACCGACTTACGGTTCGTTCTGAACGGGCAAGAAGTTGTCATCGACAAAGTCGATCCCTCGATTCTTTTGGTGGACTGGCTGCGCTCTCCGAGCGTCGGGTTGACCGGCACGAAGAAAAGCTGCGCACAGGGCGGGTGCGGCGCGTGCACGGTGATGTTGTCGCGCTGGGATGCCCTTAGCGAGAGTGTGGAACACCTGTCGATCAACTCATGCCTTCGCCCTCTCTGCTCGTTGGATGGCATGGAGGTCACAACCACCGAAGGCACCGGAAGCTGCCGTAGCATGCTGAGCCCCGTGCAGTACCGTATTGCCAAGGAGAACGGTTCGCAGTGCGGCTTCTGCACGCCCGGGTTCGTGATGAACATGACTGCCTTCCTTGCCACGAATCAGGACCGGGAGATCGGGCAGAAGGAGATCGAGGACCTGTTCGACGGCAATCTCTGCCGGTGCACGGGGTACCGCGCAATTCTCTACGGCATGAAGCACTTTGCCAGCGACTGGGGACCCGCGGACGAGGTTGGCTGCTTGCACACTGTTGTAGACCCGGCCGAGCGCGTGCCGCATGCCCGCAAGGTCCACACTGAATTCCCTGACGCAATGAAAGTGCCTCCCCGCGCGGTGTACTACGCAGCGGGCGGGTATCACTGGTATCGGCCTACGACGCTCGACCAAGTACACGCGATTCTCGCCACGCACCCGAGTGTGGCAGACGTGAAACTTGTCGGCGGGAACACGTCGATCGGGGTTTACGACCGCTTCGTAGAAAATCCCCACGTGTTGATCGACATATCCCAGCTCGATGTGCTGCGCGGAATCGAAGTGGGTGACGAAGGTCTATCGTTCGGGTCGGCGGTTACATACGGCGAGTTGCTCGGCGAACTCGACGGCTTGGTGGATGACTCGCCGGCCAACTCTGCGGCTGGGCGCGTGCAGGGCCTCGAGGCGCTGCAGTATATGGCTCGGCGAACCGCGGGAACGATAGTTCGCAATGCAGCCACCGTCGCCGGAAACACGATGCTGGTGGTGCGGCACGTCAAGGAAGGCGAACCGTTTCCTTCTGATCTGTTCACCGCTCTCTCTTCACTGAATGCGGAAGTTGATGTCAGTCTCGGCGGTGGAAGCGTCCGGTTGCCGATCCTCGAGTTCGCTCACCAGTATCAGGATTCTAAGGAGCTGCAACAGGGAGTGCTGGCGCGCTATCACGTACCCTGGACGAAGCAGAATGAATACGCGCGCACGTACAAGATGGCGCTGCGCGAAGTGAACGCGCACTCGATCGTCAACGGCGGCCTGCGAGTCCGCTTCGACGACGCGGGCACAATCGAGGATGCGGCAATTGTTCTGGGCGGGATCGGCCCAGTAGCCTTCCACGCGCAATCGGCTGAACAGTTTTTGATGGGCCGGTCCTGGAACGATGAAACTCTGCAGCAAACGCTGACGCTGGTGCGCTACGACGTTCAAGCGAATCTCGAGGAGAATCGGAAGCGCATGAGCGGGCTGCCCTATGAAGGCTTCACCGAGGAGTACAGGATTCATCTGGCGGAGAGTTACTTCTATCAGTTCTTCGTTCACGTCGCCGAGTTGCGAGATCCTGGGAGTATCCCTCCGGACTTGAGATCAGCCGGAGAGCAACCTGTGCGTCCAGTCACCGGGGGAAAACAGAGCTACGAAAAATTCAAGGACGAGTACCCGGTGGACCTTCCTCTGGTCAAGCTCGCGGCGTTCCTTCAAGCGACCGGCGAAGCTTGCTACACGCATGACATCGCCGTGCCCGAGCGCACGATGGAAGCCGCAGTAGTAACCAGCGCGCAAACGCTGGCGAAGATATCCTATCGTATTCCTGCGGGCGACGGCTTCAGTGCGGTCGACGTGGCTGGTCTGATCGCGTACTTGGAAACCGAATACGACGGGTTCCAAGACTTTGTAACCGCTGCCGACATTTCGAAGGGCGGGGGCCAAAACACTAACGATCCTGTCTTCGCGCTCGATGAGGTCACCACCTTCGGACAATGCATCGGGCTGGTGCTGGCAAAGACCGAACAGCTTGCGATCGATATCGCAAACGTCATTTCAACCGTTTGCATAGAATACGCGCCGGCGGGCGAGCCAATCCTTACGATCGCGGACGCCATACGCAAGGGCAAGATCTTCCCGGATGTAGGTCACTATCCGGTCCACATATGGAAGATCCAGCGGCCCGGGAGCGATCTCACCTGGATAGCCGCTGACCAAGCGATCATCGATGGCATACCGTGCGAGGTGGTGAGGGGCACACAGCAGAGCGGTTCTCAGATTCACTTCTACATGGAGACACAGGCTTGCGTCGCGATTCCGGGTGAACGGGATGAGATCGTGGTTTATCCCTCGACCCAGAGTCCCGATTCGGTGCAGAGCGCAGTGCGCAGCATTCTCGGAGTCCCTGCCAGCCGCGTCGACGTCAAGGTCAACCGCGTGGGCGGCGGATACGGCGGCAAGACTACGCGCTCGCCTTATGTAGCGTCAGCCGTCGCAGTGGCGGCTGCCAAGCATCATCAGCCCGTGCGGCTGGCCGTGAGACGCGAGAACGACAGCGCGATGATCGGCCACCGGCACCCGTTGTACAGCGAGTATGCGCTGGCCATCGCAAACAGCAACGACCCCGATCAGAAAGGCCGCATATTGGGGATGTCCACCGATTTCACGGCCGACGGCGGCGCGACTTACGACTGCTCGTTTGTTGTGATGGACTGTATTCAACTACGCAGTGACAGCGCGTACATGGTCCCAAACTATGGGACCTCGGGAGAGGTAGCTCAGACCAACAAGGCAAGCAACGGCGCTATGCGCTCGATGGGTCTGGTGCAAGGGCTTCTTGCGCAGGAGGACGCGATTGAGAATGCAGCGCACCAGATCGGAATGCTGCCCGAGGATGTGCGCGGAAAGAACCTGTACCAGCAAGGCCAGTTGACGCCTTACGGAGAGGTTGTGGACTACTGCTACCTCGACCGGGTGTGGGAACGCATCGCCAAGCTTTCGGATTTCGATCGTCGTCGCGCAGCGGTTGAGCAATTCAATCAAGAGAACCGCTGGCGCAAGCGCGGCATATCAATGATCCCCGTGAAATACGGGAGCGGCTATAACGCAACGTTTCTCGAGCAGGCCGGTGCGCTCGTTGAAGTCTACGACGAGGACGGCAGCGTGCTGTTGCGCCACGGCGGCGTGGAGATGGGCCAGGGGCTAATGACCAAAGTAGCGCAGATTGCCGCGCGTGAATTGAATCTGCCACTGGCATTGATCGAAACCAGCGCGGTCGACACGCAGGTGGTCCCGAATCCCGTCAGCACCGGCGCTTCGACAGGCACCGCATTCAACGCCGCCGCCGTCCAGGAAGCCTGCCGCGTTCTTCGCAAGAGGCTGGAGGATTACTGCCTGGACTTGCTGAACCAGCACGGTTCGAAGTGGTGCAGGGAACAACACATCAACTTCTGGGATCACGAAAAAGGATGGAGGGCAAAGGTCGATATCAACGGTACCCCCACGCTGATGTGGGTCAAAATCATTGGGCTAGCCAACCAGGATCGCGTCAATCTCTCAACTCAAGTGCGCTTCGTTCAGCAAGGCGGAGAAGCGATCGATTCCGGCTTGATCTTCAAGCCAGGCTTTTTTGAACCAGTGAATCACTTCGTAGGATTTACGTTCAGCGCCGCGTGCACTGAAGTCGAGATCGATGTGCTGACCGGCGAAACAACCGTGCTGCGCGCTGACCTCGTGTACGACATGGGCAAGAGCCTCAACCCTGCGATCGATATCGGCCAGGTCGAAGGCGCCTATGTACAAGGTCTCGGATACGTGCTCACCGAAGATGTGGTGCTTCAACCGGACGGCCCGAATCTCGGAGCACTGAATGCGGACAACACGTGGCGTTACAAGGTTCCCGCGACTACAACAATACCGTTGGAGTTCAACGTCGATTTGTTCCCGCGCTCCGACGCGCTCGACGTACCCGAGAACCCATTCGATCTTCTCTCGTCCAAGGAAGTAGGCGAGCCGCCGCTTGTACTGGCCGTTACCGCGTACTTCGCACTCAAGCACGCCGTGCTCGCGGCGCGCCAAGATCGAGGTCACCCGGAGTGGTTCTTCTTTGAAGCGCCGGCCACCGTACAGCGCGTGCGCGAAGCCTGTCTGGTTGAAATCGATGATCTAAAAGTGTGATTAGCAGAAGCGTTGTTTGCAATGTAACCCTTCCGGATCAAAGGAGCGACCGATGGATAAGATCAAACGGCGTGATGTGCTCAAGGGCGGAGGCGTGATGCTCGTAGGCTCGCTTCTGCAGAATAAGGCGAAGGCTCAAGCAAAGAGTGGTGCGGGAAACTATCGGACCCTCGAATGCAAGTGGATCGAGAAAACGGTAGACGGCCATCGCGTAAGGCTCCGGAGCTACAACGGTGAGGTGCCGGGACCGATGCTCAAGACGAGACCCGGCGAGACGTTGCGGATCCGCGTGAAGAACTCGCTCACGCCTTATGATTCTACCGGCTGGAACGGCGATCACAATGTCCCGCACATGCTGAACACCACCAACCTGCACCTGCACGGCCTTGACGTCGTGCCGCACTTGTTCGAACCGCAAGGCACCTCGAATCCGCTGGCGCGCATGATTATGATCGAACCGGGCGCGCACTATGATTACACCTTCAAGATCCCGGACGACCATCCGCCCGGCTTGTATTGGTATCATTCGCACCATCACGGCTCGACTGCCGTTCAGGCGACCAGCGGCATGGCTGGCGGGTTGATTGTGTACGGCAACATCGATGAGGTGCCCGAGATCAAGGCGGCGCGCGACATTCCCCTTGTGATACAGGAATTCGCCCTTTTTCAAAGCGAGACCGACCCCAACTTGTGGCTCTACGAACCGAAGCAGAACGCCATCTGGCAGACATTCGGCGGCAACGTCACGATCTACAATCCAACCACCGGAAAGAACGACCCGACGACACTCAAGGGTGGATTCTCGACGGGCGATTATGCGCTTCACTATTTCCTGATCAACGGCGTACCGTTTTTCAAGGAGACGCACAATCAAAGCTCGCCGCAAGCGCCAAACACTACGCAGCTAACACCAGTGCCTCGCTACACTCTTGCACCCGGCGAAGTGGTTCGTTTCCGAATGCTGAACGCGTGCGCGGATAACATGATGCCGATGGTGGTAGAAGGTCATACCATGTACATGCTCGCGCTGGATGGCATCAATTTTCCAGCGGTTCAACCCATTCCCGCGCAACCCATCGACGGCACAACTCCGCAGGCTTTGGTTGCACCCGCCAATCGGATAGAGTTTCTGATCAAAGCGAGCACAACCCCTGGAATATATCGAATCGCTCAGCAAGCACAGAATCAGCAGTTCATTCAAAGCGCGCAGAAGATCATCGCCGAAATCGAAGTGAAGGGCGCTCCAAGAAACATGGCCCTGCCGACAACGCTTCCGACTCCAACGCGTTACTATCCGCTGATTCAGCCGAGCCAGGTACAGCGAGTTCGAACGATCGCCTTCAGCGGAGCATTTCCCGCGGTGATGAATCCCTATGTCGGAGGTGATTTCTCGATCAATAACGCCCTGTATCAGGAAACAGCGGTGCCCAACGTGGTTAGTCTCGCCAGTGTCGAAGAGTGGCAGATTCAAGTGGGTGACGCACATCACGGCGGATCCGAAGGCCACCCGTTCCACATTCACGTGAATCACTTCGAGGTGATTTCCATCACTACGACCGGCCAGCCGCCGGTCAACCTGCCGCCCGGGACCATTCAGGACACGATCTGGGTGCCGGCCAACTCCACGGCGGTGATCCGCACGAGATTCAAGGAGTGGACAGGAAAGGCCGTTTATCACTGCCACATTCTGCCGCACGAAGACACCGGAATGATGGGTAATTTCCTGATCGTCTCGCCCACATCCGGCGCCGGCCACCACGCTGCTGGTGCCAAGCACGCTCCGGCATCTCCGGCGAAGAAGTGATCGGGCTCTTAGCGTCTTTGCGCGAAACATGAATTCCGACGAGGCGTTTCGCGCAAAGACGCCAAGTCCCGCCAAGACGGTAAGTAATCTTTTACTCGTATCTGAGCGCGACCATCGGATCGACCTTCATCGCGCGACGAGCCGGCACATAGCAGGCAAACAGTCCAATTGCTATGAGCAGCACGGCCACGCCGGCGAAGGTCAACGGGTCCAGCGCGGGCACTTCGTAAAGCGAGCTCGATATCAAGCGCGTACCCAAGACCGCTCCAGCCAGGCCAACAACAACTCCTGCCGCAGTGAGGATGAGACCTTCGCCGAGCACCATTCGAAACACACGAACGGGCTGCGCACCCAGCGCCATCCGAATCCCAATCTCATTAGTGCGGCGCGCAACGAAGTACGACATAGTTCCGTACAGTCCTACGCAAACGAGCACAAGCGCCAGCAGCCCGAATGAACCGGTGAGCCGCGAGAACATCCGCTCGAACAAAAGGGCCTTGTCGATTCTCTGAACGAGCGTGTCGAGTTTAGTGATTGGAATGTTCGCGTCCACCTCGGCGACTTCGCTACGGAGCGCGGCCACGACTGCCTCAGGGGCGGTCTTTGTGCGAACCTGAAAAGTCATGAAGCTCGCTACGTCGATCGCCTGCAAGTATGAAAAGTACGCGGTCGGTGGCGCCGGTCGACGCAGATCATTGTACTTGGCGTCCGCCACTACTCCGACTATTTGGAAGTCTCGAGGCTTTGCGTCACTGCCGAAGCGCAGGATCTTGCCCAGGGGATTGTCATCGCCGAAAGCGCTGCGTGCGAGCGTTTGATTGACGACGGCGACCTTCGGCCCCGCTGCGTTATCGCGTTCATCAAGAACGCGGCCAGCCAGCGTCGGTATGCCAAGCGTCTCGAAGTACCCGGGCCCGACCAGGTGTCTGTGAAGATCAAAACGCTCCTTCCCCGACGTTACGCCGGGGATGATAATGCTCGAAGAACTCACTCCATCGCCGACCGGTCCGTGCGACGAGAAACTCGCCGCAGTCACTCCGGGTATTGCCGCGATGCGAGCCTGCATCTGACGATAGTACTCGACGAGCGTCGCGCCCTTGTAGCCGTTCAGTCCCGGCGCCACTGAAAACAGAAGCAGGTGGTCTCGCTCAAACCCGAGCGGAACACTTTCGAGCTTTTGCAGCGTGCGCAAGAAGAGTCCCGCGCCGACGAGCAACACCAACGAAAGCGCGACCTGCGCCGTGACCAGCGCCTTTGCGAGTCTCGATCGCCGCGCGCCAAGCCGGCTGCCCGCGCCGCCTTCTTTCAGCGCCGAGGTGAGGCTCATGCGTGTAGCGCTGAAGGCGGGCGCAAGACCGAAGAGCACGCCTGTGAGAACTGCAACACCCGCAGTGAAGAGCAACACCCGTCCATTCACGCCGAGTGGAAGCGCGATGCTCTGCCGTCCGCTCCCGACCAGCGCGACGAGCAACTCGCTCATCCAGCGCGAAAGCAACAACCCGAGCGTTCCACCAATGACAGCGAGCAGGAGCGATTCTGTTAGCAGTTGCTGGATCAAGCGCCCGCGGCGCGCGCCCAGGCTCAGGCGCACGGCGATTTCTTTCTGCCGTGCGGTCGCTCGCGAAAGCAACAAACCCGCGACGTTCGCGCACGCGATCAAGAGCACCAACCCAACCGCGCCCATCAATACAAACAGCGGCTCAGAAAACTGTCTTCGAAGCTCGTCAAGGCCTTTGTTGCCCGCGGCGAGCATCAGCACCGGGCGATTCTCTTGCTGCTTCTCGGATGTGATTATCGCATCGACGCTTTGATTGAAGATTACGTCGAGCTCGGCGCGCGCTTGCAGTTCGCTCACGCCGGGTTTCAGCCGGCCCATCACAACCAGCCACCAGGTTGTCGGCTTTTCCCAATAAGCCGAGGCAGCCGCTTCTGCTTCGGCGCCATACTGCGCGGGACCGGCAAAATTCAAAGCTCGAACCAGCCGCGGGAACTCGCGCAAGGTAACCCAAACATCATTGTCCTCGCCCGGCTGCGTGCCGAAGAATTCAGGCGGCGCGACGCCCACAACCGTCAACGGAAGACTGTTGATCACGATTGGCTTGCCGACAATCGACTCGTCGCCGCCTAGCTTACTCTTCCAGAAGTTGTAGGAGACTACTGCAACGGGCGGAGCCGTGGCCACATCGTCGCTCGGAAGAATCGGACGTCCCAGAACCGTTTGAACGCCAAGCGCGCTGAAGTAATTCCCGGACACCGGCTCGCTCGCCGCCGAATGAGGTTGGCCTTCGAACTGCACGTTGAAGCCGTTTACATTCGCCGAGAAAGCAAATACTTCAGACAAGGTGGTGTTCTGAGTCCGCAACGCTTCGAATATTGGATAGGGCACCGATTCGCTGATCCACGCGCCGCTCTGCGGGTCCTTGCTATTGCTGCCCTCGAGGTCTTCGACTACCGCAGGCCATTCCTTCGCGGTCCATCTAACAAGAAGGAGTTGTTGAGGATTCTTGACGGGAAG
>JADGNW010000151.1 GCA_017883315.1 Blastocatellia bacterium
CTCCTCGATCCGCAATCGTGAAACCGAAGGGCGACCTTTTTGCCGGAGCGAAAAAGAACTGGCGCCTACTTTCGTCCATCGGGGGCGGTATGGTCCTCGTGGTACTGCTTGTACTGTATTTTGCCAGTCCGGGCCCGACGCCTCCGGTC
The DNA here is from genome assembly GCA_017883315.1 of Blastocatellia bacterium. Taxonomy (GTDB): domain Bacteria; phylum Acidobacteriota; class Blastocatellia; order UBA7656; family UBA7656; genus Onstottus_A. The sequence continues at coordinate 150 of JADGNW010000151.1, forward strand.
GATCCAACGAAGCGACCGGAGCAGAACCAGCCGATCACTCCAGCGTCCACTCCGGCTTCCAACGTTGCGACCAAAATGCTCGAAATACAACTGAGCGAGGGCACTGCTCAAGTCTGGCGCAACGGGAACATGATCGGAACCGCTTCGGCGAAGGTGCCTTTCCGGTTTCCGGCCAAGGTGGGCGAGAAGGTTGAGCTGCTGCTAAGACAGGAAGGCTACGATGACTTCTCCCCCGCCCGCTTCTTTGTGGAATCCTACTGGCCGGACGTAAAAACCGTCGGTACCTTCACGATGAGTAAGAAGAAATAGCCGTCTCCACCCATCATAAAAAGAGAGAGCAATCATACTATGTTCAGTCTATGGAAAAAGAAGCGAAGTGCGGACAAAGGCGGATCCCGAAAACCCCCGGCTAAGGCGAACGAACAGGGCACGGGCGAGCTTCGGCGGCCCGAGGACTTCAAGTGCGAAATCATCGCGTGTCTTCTGAGCGACGTCGGCTGCGCTCGAGAACTCAATGAAGATTCCGGCAAGTATGTCCAACCGGGTGATCCTGAACTGCTGAGCGCAAAAGGATCGCTTCTGCTCGTCTGTGACGGGATGGGCGGACATTCGGCGGGCGAGGTCGCAAGCAGCATGGCAGTCGACGTAATCACTCGCGTCTACTATGACGATCTGGATGATGCTCAGGCGGCGTTGACCAAAGCTTTCGAGAAAGCGAACCGCGAGATATATGAAGCGTCGACGAAAGATGAAAGCCGGAAGGGAATGGGCACCACCGGCACCGCGCTGGTTCTGAGGAATGGCCGCGCGTTTGCGGCTCACGTCGGAGACAGTCGCATTTACCTGATCCGGAATGAGCAGATCTACGTCATGACCCAGGACCACTCCGAGGTGATGGAGATGGTAAAGCGCGGATTGCTTACTCTGGAAGAGGCGCGTCATCATCCCGACAAGAACGTCATCCTGCGCGCGCTGGGCAGTCACCCGGAAGTCGAAGTTTCAACATGGGACGCGCCATTCCCGCTTCGCGAAAATGATCTTTTCCTTCTGTGCTCGGACGGCCTCTACGATCTGGTCGAGGATGACGAGATCAGACGGTTGACGATTTCGGCGGATCCGCGGCCAGCCTGCGAGAGCCTTATCGCACTAGCAAAAGAACGCGGCGGACACGATAATATAACTGTCGGTATCGTCAAAGTCCTCGGCGAGAGCGACGCGGTTAGCAAGCCTGTGCCAATGACTCGTGAGCTGGAGGCTGCGATATGATCGGCAATCTGGTCGGCAGCTACAAAATCACCGATAAGATCGGCGAAGGCGGCATGGGGGCCGTGTTCAAAGGGATAGACCTCATGCTCGAGCGCGAAGTAGCTATCAAGATGCTTCGCCCGGAGTTGGCAAGCCAGCCACAAGTCGTGGAGCGATTCCGCTCGGAAGCTGTGACGCTTGCGAAGCTGAATCATCCCAACATCGCCACGCTCTTCAGCTTCCTGCGGCAGGGCGAAGACTTTTTCATGGTGATGGAATTCGTGCGCGGTGAAACGCTTGACAGCCTCATAAGAAGATCCGGTGCGATGCCGTGTGATCGAGCGGTTGCTTTGCTCTGTCAGGCGATCGAGGGAATCGATCACGCGCACAGGATGGGAATCATTCATCGAGACATCAAGCCGGCTAACATGATGCTGACCGAAACGGGCACGCTCAAAGTGATGGACTTTGGCATTGCTCGCGTGCTGGGCACATCTCGAATGACGAAGCAGGGCAACATCGTCGGTACGATTGAATACATGTCGCCCGAGCAGGTTCGTGGACTGGAGACCGACGCACGATCCGACATCTACTCGCTTGGAATACTTCTCTACGAAATGCTGACCGGACGCGTGCCGTTTGCTTCCGACAGCGAATACGATTTGATGAAGATGCAGATCGAGGATGCGCCTGCGCCGCCTCGGGTGTTTTCATCACAGATTCCTCAATCTGTCGAGCAAGCGATAATGCGATCGTTGGCCAAGAAGTCCGAGGCGCGATTCCAGGGAGCAGCCGAGTTTCGCAACGCTTTGTTGAGCGCTATCGGGGCGGCTGTCGCTCCCCCGATTCCCGTGATCAGCGCTGCGCCCATACCGTCGCCCCCACCGACGCGCGCGGCGGATCAAGCGGGTCAAGCAATCGGGGCATCTGGGAATTCCGAACAGCCGAAAGCGACGCGGCTGGCAAGCGGAGCTTCAGCGGCATGGCCGAGCGAGCAGGTGAAGCAAACGCGAGTGGCTGACCAGGGAGGTTCCGCCGGCGTGTATGGTTCGTTTCAGCCAACAGCTTTGGGTCCTTCTGCTGGGGCGCCCGCCAAGACAAACGCCGTTCTCTTTATCGGCATCGCGGCTGTGGTGCTCGTGGCGATCATTGTCGCGTTAGTATTTTTGCTTACCAGCGGAAACAAGCCGAGCGCTTCGCCGACGACTCCTCCAGCGACTCAGCCGGTCCAATCGGCGACTCCGTCGCCCGCACCGTCAAGCGGAATAAGTCAGCCTGCGCCTCCCGCTCAGGTGCCGATTCAGCCCCCTGCTCAAATCGAGCCCGCTAATCCCAGGACAGACAGGGTCGCGGGCGCCGAATTGCCGCCGACTAATAGTCCCAACGCGGGCAAGGTTGCGAAGACGCGAAAAGAAAGCGACCCCGACGCAGCGGCCCGCAAGGAGAAGGAACGGAAAGCCGCCGAGGCTAGAAGGCTTCTCAATCAGTGACGTGTCCCGAAAGCGCGAGGGAAGATCAGAGTGATTCCGGAGAAAGACCATGACGAAACAATTCAAGAGTCCCGCTAACTTCGCGCACCTTCGTGTAATGATTGCTGCATTCGCGTCGGTTCTCGTTGCCCTGATGGCCGCGAACGTCGCAGAGATGCAGGGCAAGAAGCCCTATGACCAGGGAACGCTGCTGAGGGTCGTCCAACTGAATGCCCTTCCGACGAGCGAGGTGGTCGAGAAGATCAATGAGCGCGGAGTTGATTTTCAAATGACATCGCAGATCGAATCGGAGTTTCGATCAGCGGGCGCGCGACCCGAAGTTATCCAGGCAATGCGTGCCAATTATCGCGCCGCAACCGCGCCTCCCACTCACGATGCTCGGCCGAATACCAGGCCTTCGACAAACGTCCCCGCCGGTCCGCCGCTTTCAAAAAACGAGATCATCACTCTCTTGCAAAGCGGCGTTCCAACGACGAGGGTCGAGCAGTTCGTTGAAGTGCGCGGCGTGACCTTCGCGATCACCCCCCACATCGCTCGCGAGATCAAGGAAGCGGGTGGAAATAATGCATTGATCGGCGCGATCACGGCAAAGGCAAGCGAATCCCCGGCCCCCAACGTGAACACGACTCGCCGGGCTGCTCCTGCGGGCCCGGATTACGACGAGCTGACCGATAAGGCGGTCGCCGCGATGCAAGCGAACAATCATAACGTGGCGATTAACCTGTTGCAGCAGGCTATCACCGTCGACTCAACTAAACCACTAGCTTATGGATACCTCGGCTTCGCGCAGCTTTATGGCAGTCACGATGCGCTCGCGGCTGAGCGCTCGATGCGCGCGGCAATCGAACGTGGAGGTGGGGCGCCGTTTCGCGTGTATCACGATCACGATGGCTTCTTCAAAACTTTCTGCCAGGGATCGCTATTCGTATCAAAGACCACCGTCACTTTCAAAGCAGATGACGGCAATCACACCTTCGAAGCGAATCGCGGCGATATTAAGGAAGCGAAACCCAATGGCTTTGTCGGATCGCAGTACGGCGCATTTCATCTGAAGGTCATCGTCGGATCCGGAAAGCCGACTAATTACAACTTCGCTCCGGCTACTAGACAAAAGTCGGAAGCTAACCTGATTATTGGTTTGATTGAGAGCCGTCAATAAGCGGCAGGCTGATCGCTCTTGCAGCGCCGCCAGATTCGAGCGAAGAAGTTCAGCGGAAGAGGTAGGCAAATGATAGGCAATGTAGTTGGCAATTATAAAATCATTGACAAGATCGGCGAAGGCGGAATGGGCGCCGTATTCAAAGGCGTAGATCTTATGCTCGAGCGTGAGGTCGCTATAAAGATGCTTCGCCCTGAGCTGGCGCAACAACCGAATGTCGTCGAGCGGTTTCGCACTGAGGCGGTGACGCTCGCAAAGCTGAATCATCCTAACGTAGCTACTCTTCACAGCTTCTTCCGTCAGGGAGATGACTTTTTCATGGTGATGGAGTTCGTGCGCGGTGAAACGCTGGACAGCCTGATCAGACAACGCGGCGCGCTGCCTTGCGATCGCGCAGTCGAATTGTTTTCGATGGCGCTTGAAGGGATCGATCACGCTCACAAGATGGGGATTGTGCACCGCGACATCAAGCCGGCAAATATGATGCTGACCGATACCGGCTCGATTAAGGTGATGGACTTCGGAATCGCGCGCGTTCTGGGCACGGATCGATTGACCAGGGCCGGACACTTGATCGGAACGGCTGAGTACATGTCGCCCGAGCAAGTGCGAGGCGAGGAGACTGATGCTCGCTCGGATATTTATTCGCTTGGCATCCTGCTGTATGAAATGCTGACCGGACGCGTGCCGTTCAACAACACGAGCGAGTACGAATTGATGCGTTCTCAGATCGAAGACGCGCCCACGCCGCCGCGAACTTTTGCTCCGCAAATTCCGCTCGGAATCGAACAGGCGATTATGCGCTCGCTTGCAAAGAAACGGGAGGCCAGGTTCCAGAGCGCGAGTGAGTTCCGCGCGAGCTTGCTGCAGCGAACTACCGGCGTCACCGCTAATCCGCTCGGGAACGCAACCATGGGAATGGTGGGAACGGTGGGAGCGGCGGGAACGGGGGCAACGGGGCGCAGTGGCGATTATGCAGCGCCGCCGACCGTGCTGGACGCGCAGACCAGACCGATGACTTCGCCATCGGTCGATGTAGTGAAAGAGACCAGGCTGGGTGCGAATCAGAGCTATATGCCCGCGGCGACCGGCGGTCAGATCAAGGAAACGCGACTCGGACAGCTTGACGCCCCCGCGGCTTATTCGCAGACGCCCGCGTACTACGCACCTCAGCCGGTTCCACAAGCGCCCGCACAGGGCTCTTTCTTAAGCAAGCTCAACTGGAAACACTACGCCGCCGCCGGCGGCGCCCTGGTCGCGATCATCGCTTTGACTTTCGCGTTGGTTGGAGGTGGCA
>JADGNW010000152.1 GCA_017883315.1 Blastocatellia bacterium
CTCAGGCCTTCAGTGAAATGTGGAAGCCGGCGTCCGGCGGTTTCGTTCCCAGTGAGTTCCTCGGCGCACCTCGTGCTGGCGGCTTGAAAGGCCGGGAATTCTGGGAGCAACCGCCGAAGCCATACATAACAAAAATCCATAAGCTCAGCGTATTGGACGTTGCCGTAATACGGGGGATCAGTGAAGACCGCATCCAGAGATCTTTCACTCAAATGGACTGCGGCCGAATCGCGGCATTCCAGGCGAACCTCCCTCTTGGTTGAACCAGCGCCGTTGCTGCTCTCCCCAATCCACTCGCCGGTCATCGGTACAGTCACTCTACGGCCCGCTTGGTGCCTGATCTCGAAGGGCTTGTCGCAATAAGCCTTCGCCTTCGTGTACTTCTCGATGATATTTAGCCAGCCGCCGCTGCCGATCGGCTGTCTTGTTGTAGGGTTGAGCACACCGAGCAAGTTCGATTCAACCTGTATCAGGCCAATAGGAAAGCCATGAACTGAGAATATGTCGAGCGACTTGAGCGCCATACTGTCGTAGCGACACAGCATGTTCTGATACCGCAGCAAGTCAGACAGGTTCGTTGCGAGGGCCGTTCGGACGCGGCCATTGCGTTTGGCAGCAATCGCGCGAGCACTTAACTCCAGACCAAGCAGTTGGCGTTCATTAAACATTTGGCTGTAGCGCCCGTATCCCCAGCGGTGAAGCCTGCTGGTCTCGTCGCCCTCGGGAATCGGGTCATCAGGGATAAACTTCGGCGTGAGGGCACGAAAAAGCATACTCGCCTTCTCGACGTTTTCGAGATCCTCAGGATCGGGCTTCTTGAAGAATCGACCCTGGTGGCGCTTTGCACAACTGGGGTTCGCGTATTCTATCGCAAACAGTCTGTGCTCGAAGGGAGTCGATGGCTTTCCGGGAATGCTATGGCTTTTCCCGCAGTTAGGACAAATGCACTTTCCTCGAGAAACAACGCCCTCGGTACGCAAGCATGAAGGGCAGGACGCGCATCGACCTGGATGTTTCCGATCTTCAACCTCGTTGAGTTCCCCACACGAGGCGCAGACTAAGACATTCTTGGGATGACGAATGTCCTCAGAAAGCAGGTAGCCCGGGAAGAGATCGAACGTGTTGGCGCAGCCATCGCACCGGAGCACCTTAACCCAAAGAAAGTATTTTATTGGCGCGTCAGGCCGGCCGTCGACTATGCAGCGCGTGCGATACAAATAGCCAAGTTCCTGCTCCAGCGACGCGCGCAGATCGGCGGCGGCCCGCCGGTAAGACGGCAGATCGAGATGTTCGATTTGTTCACGGACAATCCACCATGCCATCGGGTTAATGTCGAAGCCGATGGTTGCGCATCCGGTTCGGTTGGCCTCTACGAGCGGAGTCCCTCCCCCCATGAATGGATCAGCGATACGCTTATCGCTGAAGTCCTGTGCGCGATAGAATTCCTCACTGATTGGCCCTGGGGCGAATTCGGAGAGGAGGAGTCCGCGGAACAATGTTCCGGGCCGTCGCGCGAACCACTTATGCACCGCGATGAGTGGGCGGTAATTCTGCTGAATCTGCTTCTCCCTTAGGGCGAGGCTCGAAATGAAGGGAACGTCGAAATCGTATTCAATCATCGTGTGCTTTGCTCTTTAGTGCGGAACATTCCATCAAGCGCTTTGCTTCAATCGAGCGAGGAACTCCAGGTTATCGCGAGTGTCGCTCAATCCTTTTAGCAAGAGCTCCATCGCTTCGATCGACTTCTTGCCTGCCAGTGCTCGGCGAAGCAAGTTGATTTGCGGCATAGTGTCCGGATCGAAGAGCTTCTCTTCCTTTCGAGTGCCCGACTTCGAGATGTCGATGGCGGGAAAGATGCGCCGTTCGGCGAGCTTTCGATCGAGCACGATCTCGAGATTGCCGGTTCCCTTGAACTCGTTGAAGATCACTTCGTCCATTTGACTGCCGGTGTCGATCAACGCGGTCCCGATGATTGTCAGCGAGCCTCCTTCTTCAGCTTTTCGGGCCGCGCCGAAGAACTTGCGAGGGAATTCGAGAGCGCGCGAGTCTACGCCGCCCGACATCGTTCTGCCGCGACGACTTGTTTCTCGGTTGGACGCGCGCGCCAACCGCGTGATGGAATCCAGCAGCATAACCACGTCCTGTTTGCATTCGACCATGCGCTTCACGCGCTCGTGCACGAGGTGGGTGATCTGCAAATGAAACTCGGCGTTCTGATCTGAAGACGAAGCGATCACCTCGCCGCGAACGCGGCGCTTCATGTGCGTCACTTCTTCAGGGCGCTCGTCTACCAACAAGACGACTAAATGAGTTTCAGGATGATTGTCGGCGACGGCTTCGGCGATTTCTTCGATTAGAGTTGTCTTTCCGGTCTTCGGAGGAGCGACGATCAAGCCGCGCTGACCCTTGCCGATCGGCGCGATCAGATCGAGCACTCGCATTGACAGGTTGGGATTCCCCGCCGACAACTCGAGACGCTCGGTCGGATCGACACTGGTCAGCTTTGTGAACTCTGGTATGCGAACATACTGATCGGGATCGATCCCATTGATCAACTCGATGCTTGTGAGTTGATCGGACTGCGCTCGACCGCGTCCTCCGCGATCGCCGCGACCGCCGTTACCATTGTCGGATGCGCTCGATGTTCCCGACAACTGCACTCCTTCTCTCAGCCGGAAGTGCTGTATCAATGCGCGCGGAACGAACACATCTTTTGGCGATGGCAGATAGTTGGTTTCCGAATGGCGAAGGAAGCCGAACCCTTTTTCATTTATTTGAAGGACACCCGACGCGGGCTGCTCAGTTTGCATTCTTAACTCCGATCAGAAAACGACTGCCGGCCCCGCTATTGCGAGAGCCAGTAGTTCTTCGAGAGAGTAAATTCAGCGGCTTGAAGGCTGAAGTTTATCGGGCCGCCGAGAGAGTGTCAGAGCTGTTATTTCTTTGGCGAGCTCTTTTCTATTCAAGAATCTCAGGGAATCTCAGGCGCGATCATACTAGTTATCAGTTGCAGTCGGATTCGGTGAGACGACTCGAAAGCGGCTGTCAGAGCCTGTTTCACCGCCAGGGCCGTAGGAAAAGAGCTCAAAGCTGCGGCCATCGTCTGGGGTCTTATATATGTAATCGTTTCCCCACGGATCAACTTCGGGCACGGTTTCCAAATATGGCCCGTACCAATAAGTCATGTGCCCGGCATCGTCTTGCCTTATTACGGCCGGCCGCCGCGCGAGACTTCTGAGCCCTTCTGCGTTTGTCGGATAACGCAGCACATCGGCTCGGAGTCTTTCGAGCGCGTCGGCCATTGTGCTGATCTCGCGCTGGGCGGCCCTTTCCCGCGCCATAACTCTCTCGGCGTCGCGCCAGTGCCGGTTGAGCACTTTCAGGCTAACCGACCCGGCGACGATTACCAGCACGGCCATGCTTGCTGCAAAGATCAGGCGCTTGCGACTGCGCGTGCGGCGCGCGATCGCTTCGTGTCTTTCAGGCGAGAAGACCATCGTCGGATCGGCGCGGCGCGTTGTCGTAATCTCGCCAGCCAACTCGACGTGCGCACGCGTCGAGGTTGCGCCTACCGGAGAGTAGCAATGCACACAGTAACGAAGGTCGGGCGCTAAGTTGGCGCCACACTCCTGACACTTCTTGAGGTCTTCTTTGTGAGTCGCCATGAAGCCTACACCGATAGTCTAGACCGCTTGGTGGCATGAGACAATCGCATTTCCATCTTCCATTTCCCATTTTAGATCGGTCATTGAGGGCGGTTGCCAGTGTCAAATCTCAAATGCGAAAATTTATGCGATATGGAAAATGTCACTGCCGTCGCAAAAAACGAATCATCTCAGCCCATGCTTGATCGGTGGCCTCTGGATCGTAGCGCGGTCCTTCGTCGCGCATGAACGCATGATCGGCGGCATAAAGACTCATCTTGAACTTCGTGCCCGCGCCCTCGAGCGCGCTCTTTGTCTTTTCGCGACCTTCCTCTGGCACATGTGGGTCCAGCATGCCGAAGACCATCAGCAGTTCGCCGCGAATCTCCAGAGCTCTTTTGAGTGAGCCGGCGTCTTCGTCTTTTCCAAGCTTGCCGTTGTGAATGCCGGTGCCATAGAAGCAAGCCGTCGCGCTCACGTCCGATTGAAACGCCGCGCGAAAAGCGAGATGCCCTCCGATGCAAAAGCCGACGGCTCCCAGTTTCCCGCGATCGACTGCCGGATGCTGTTTTAGATAATCAAGCACGGCCCGGCAATCAAGATCGAACTCGGCCACCGAAGTTCGCGCCGCGTCTGCGAGACCGCGATCTCGACCGTCATCATCGAAAGCGATCACTGTTCCCGGAGGTTCGATCCGATGATAAATCTCAGGCGCCGCCACTACGAAACCGTAGCCGGCCAGTCTCACCGCTGACCTAAGGGTCGGACCGGTGAGTTGAAAAATGTCCGAATAGAGCAGAATCCCCGGAAACGTGCCGCGGCGGCTGGGTGCAGCGATGAACGTTCGCATCGGGCTTTGGCCCGACGCGATGCTGACATATTCGGTGGTAACTATCATTGGTGGGCCTTGGGCGTTATTGCGGTGGTTGCGCTCGCTGGCGACTTCGAAAACTTCTGCGGAGCCACCCCGAGAACCATCTCAGGGCCGTTCGAAAAAAGTCATGCTTTGGGGGAGACTCGTGTGCTTCTGTTTTTGCTTCGGCCTCTATTGAAGTGAAGAACTGCGTAGCCATCATTTTTACTGCGCCTTGAAGCATACGCTGTCCCACGCTGGCTATCGTCCCTCCGACATGAACCTCGCCGGCGTAGGTGATTACGGTTACGCCGTTCCGACTCGCAAGATCGAGATCACCGTCGCCTTTTAAGAAACCAGGCTGCCCTTTACCATCGACTACCATTCGAAAATGACGTGGCGGCCTGAGGTCTTCGAGACGAACGTTGCCGGTGAACAGCCCTTTGATTGAACCGACTCCCGCGCGAAGCGTGGTCGAGTACGCATTCTCACCCGTCTTCTCGAGCCGCTCACAACCCGGTATGCAGCGTTTCAATACTGCGGGGTCGATTAGAGCTTGGTAAACGCGTTCGGGGCTGGAATGGATCTCGTGAGTGCCTTCGATCTTCATCGCAGGTTCAGGGTTCAGGGTTCAGAGTTCAGAGTTCAGAGTTCAGAGTTCAGGGTTCAGGGTTCAGAGTTCAGGAAGAATTGGTAGAAGCTGCAACCCTGAACCCCAAACCCGAAACTATTTTGCTCTGCAACCCTCAACCCCAAACCCGGAACTCGGAACCCAAAACCCAGAACTCAATTTGCGCGCGTGGTCGCAGCCTCGATGGCGCGGCGTGTGTAAACCTGAGCAAGGTGACTACGATAAGCATCCGACGCGTAGAGGTCGCCATTGACCGACACACCGTCGGTTGCGTGTGTTGCCGCCGCCGCAATAGCTTGGTCGTCAAGAGAGCTTCCAGTGAGTGCCTTTTCAACCGCGCTCGCGCGATAAACCTTCGAAGCAACGCCGGTGATACCAATGCCGGCCGAAGCGCAAGCTCCGCTCTGATCGCGAGTCAGATTGACGGCCACACCCACGACCGCAAACCCTGAAGCCGGCTGCGGGACTTTCACATATGCCTGACCAAAACGGCCAGTCGGCACATTGATTCGAATCTCGCGCAGAATCTCTCCGGGTTCGAGCGCGGTCGTCAGCATATCGACGAAGAAGTTGCCGGCCTTGATCACGCGCTCGCCGCCGGCGCTGACTGCCACAAGCTCAGCGTCGAGAGCGATAATTGCCGCCGGCCAATCGCCCGCTGGGTCCGAGTGCGCGAGGCTTCCGCCGATCGTTCCCTTGTTTCGCACTTGAACATCGCCAATCTGGGCAGCACACTCAGGCAGCAGCGGACACAGTTCGCGCAGCCGGTCTGACGATTCCAGTCTGTAGTGCGTAGTCATCGCGCCGATGCGAATCTGTCCGCCCTCTTCGCGGATGTAGGAAAGGTCCTTGATGCGGC
>JADGNW010000153.1 GCA_017883315.1 Blastocatellia bacterium
ACCGTAGGCAAACTTCGTCCACAACTCGACCGGTTCGTTCCGCACCGGAAATTGAAACCCTTCGCGCATCACTCCAATCACGGTGTAGCTCTTGCTGTTGAGCGTGATGCTGCTGCCGATGACGCTCGAATCAGCATTGTAATGCTGCTTCCACAGTCTGTGACTGAGAATGACCGTGAGCGGAGCGCCGCTCCTGTCGTCTTCGGCGGAGAACGTGCGCCCAATAGCGCACTGCGCCCTGAGCAACGGAAAGAGGTCCGCTGAAACTACCATGCCTCCCAGTCGCGACGGATTGTCGCCGCCGGTGAGCGTGAAATCCTGACGGACATACCCGGCCACATGCTCGAAAACGTTGTTTTGATCGCGCCAATCTGCGAAGTCTGGATAAGAGGCTACCATCTTGTTGATGCCGCGTTGCGGTCTGGTCATCCAGACATTGACGAGTCGGTCAGCCTCCGCGAAAGGCAGCGGACGAAGCAGCACCGCGTTGACCACGCTGAAAACCGCGGTGTTTGCGCCGATACCCAGCGCCAGCGCGATTATGGCGACCGCGGTGAAGCCGGGTCGTTTGGACAGCATTCGAATTCCGTAGCGAATGTCCCTAAAGAGAGTCTCCATAATTTTCTCCGAGTTCTGGGTTCCGGGTTCCGGGTTCAGGGTTCCTAAGTTTGGGTTCTGTAACCCGGAACCACGAACCCGGAACCCGGAACACGTCCCTATTCATATCTAAGCGCGACCATCGGATCGACCTTCGTCGCGCGGCGAGCTGGCACGAAACAGGCTCCCAGAGCCACTCCTGCCAGAAGCAGCGGAACGGCCACAAGGATGACCGGATCGGTGGAAGTAACGCCAAACAGCAACCCCGACATCAGACGGGTCAACGCAAAGGAAGCAATCACCCCGATGGCGGAGCCGATCGCGACGAGTACGATTCCCTGCCCTATCACCAGCTTCAGCACGTCACCCTGGGTCGCCCCCAGCGCCATTCGAATCCCCACTTCGCGTGTCCGCTGCGCTACAGAATATGAAGTCACGCCGTAGATGCCGACTACCGCCAGCGTCACCGCGAGCACGCCGAAGCCGCCGAGCACCGTCGCTGCGATCCGAGCCGGGAACAGAGACAGCCTCATATGCTCGGTCATGGTTTTGACGTCAAAGATCGGCAGACTCGGATCAAGCTTCTGCACTTCGTTTCGGACTGCAGGAATCATCGAGTTCGAGTCGAAGCTGGTGCGCGCGATCAGGATTGTTTGTGGACTATAGCTCTGAAGCATCGATGAATAGATGAACGGGCGGGGCTCTTCTGCGATATTGAAATACTTTCCGTCTTTGGCGACGCCGACGATCTGAACGAACGGGCCTTCGACGCTTCGGAAGCTGATTCGTTTGCCAACAGTGTCATGGGCTGGGTCAGGTCCCGGAAAGAAACTGCGGGCGAATGCCTCGTTGACGATCGCAACCTGCGGCGTGTCCTTCTTGTCCTGCTCGCTGAAGTCGCGACCCTGCAATAACGGAATCCCCATCGTCTCGAAGTAATTCACCCCGACTGTCGCGACCATTGCATTCGGTACGTTCGCGCCACGCACCGGTTCCTGACCCTCGACGTAGATGCTGTTGCCGGAGTAGTTCAGACTCAGTGGAACGAAGTCCGCAATCGAAGCCGCGCGCACGCCAGGCAAGGCGCGTACGCTCTCGGCCATTCGGCGCTGGAACTCGCGGCCTCTGATTTCGTCGTAACCCTGGAGTCCGAGATCAACCGACATCATCAAGCCGTTCTCAGTCTGAAAACCCGGATTCATCGTTTGAGCAAGAAGCGCTCGCACTACGACCGCGGCCGCGATCAGCAGGACCAGAGACAGCGCGATCTGCACTACTATCAATCCGCTTCGCAATCGAGAGCGGCGATAGCCGACCCGCTGCGTGGTGTCTTTCAGAGATGAGACGAGGTCGGGCTTGCTCGCTTGCAGCGAAGGCATCAGCCCGAAGGCGATCCCAGTCGCAAGCGATATGAGCAGCGAGAAAAGCATCACTCGCCAGTCCAGCTTCAGGGCAATGGTGAGCGGGAAGTCGACGGGCGGTTTGAAGGCGACAACGACATCGACTATCCACAAGGCGAGCAGAACTCCCGCCGCCCCTCCTAGAACCGAAAGAGCCACGCTTTCAGTCAGCAACTGTCGCACGAGTCGCACCCGACTGGCGCCAAGCGCGAGACGAATCGCGATCTCTTTGCGCCGCTCGGTCACGCGCGCAAGCAAGAGTCCGGCGAGGTTTACGCAGGCGATCATCAGCACCAGCGCAACCGCAGCCATCAAAACCCACGCGAAGCTCACAACCGCTCCCCTGAGAGCCGGGATAATCAGCCCGGGGGGCATGAGTCTGATCGTCTGCCCTTCGTTGGTGTCGGGATATTCCCTTCCAAGTTGCTCGGCCAGCAAGTTGAGCGAAGCCTCGGCCTGTTTGTTGCTCACTCCGGGTTTGAGTCTGCCGACGGCAAAGATGTTTCCGGCATTACGGCTGTCGATCCATTGCCTGCCAGGCTCGATCCAATCGACCATCATCCTGGGCACCCAGACTTCCGGCGTGTAGATGATCTCAGTTCCAGCGAAGCCTTCGGGTGCGATGCCGATCACATTGAATATGTGACCGTTGAGGGTTATCTCTTTCCCGACCAGCGCCGGGTCTGCGCCGAATCGCCGCTGCCAGCAGCCGTAGCTCACAACGGCTACCGGGCTCGCGTTGCGCGCGCGGTCTTCTTCGGGTGAGAACATGCGGCCGCGAAGAGCCGGTACCCCCAGCACGTCAAAATAATTACCTGAAACCTCGTAGCCCCAGACGCGCTCGTTGTTGCCTTCGCGGCTCAAGCTCATCGGCGCGAATCTGTAAACGAGCAAGCCTGAGAGCACCTCGTTGCGATCGCGAAAGTCGACATAGTTGGGATAAGAGAATGCGTCGATGGACTCGTTCTTCCCGACCATCTGGACGGATAAAACGCTTGCCGGATCGGTGACCGGAAGCGGGCGGAGAAGCACCGCGTTGATCAGACTGAAGATCGCCGCGTTCGCGCCAACGCCAAGAGCAAGCGACAGGACGGCAACGATCGTAAAAGCCGGGCTCTTCAACAGACGCCGGAATCCAAAGCGAAGGTCTTGAAATAGAGTCTCCATC
>JADGNW010000002.1 GCA_017883315.1 Blastocatellia bacterium
CCATTCCCCAACGGAACATCTATTACCGCTGGGTGTTGAGCCATCTCGCCGCCTCCGTCCAATAAGCCGGACACCAGCAAGTCTTTTGCGTCGCCGTACCTGAGTACGACTCTCGGCCGCATCTGTGGTGGTATTACTCCGATCCCGTTGCGACGTTGTTCGTCGGATACCGGGAAAGCCTGCCAGGTTTCAGCGTGAAGCTCTTCGGGGGCTTCCGCGGGCGCTCTGCCTTGAGGTGTGTCGGGATCGTCAGCCGTGCCTCGACCAGTCGGCCTGTCGCGGTCTTCGGGTGAGCGCCGTCGCCCACGTCCTCCGCCGTACAGATTACTCACGTTTAGAATTGGTCCATCGTACGTGTACACCGAAAGGCCTTCGCCGTAGCCGTAGGCGATCGGGCTTGTTGAGTCGACGAACTTCGAGCGCAAAATGCTCCCCGTCACCTTCAAGCGCTGCGGCGATTGAATCGAAACGCCCGGAGCGAATCCAAGCGTGACTGCAAAGTTCGCGGTGTCGGCCACGCTAATGAGCAAGCCGCCGCTCTTGACGAAGTTCTGCAGGTTAGCGACTCCGCTCCATCCAAGTCCCGGCCGCATATCATCGGTCTCGTCGGTCTTGCCGAGGTTGGGCGTCTGAGGCGTGACTTTCCAAGGGAGCGGATTGCCCCACATCGGCATGCCTTCGACTATGCCGATTGGGTTGCCACGTCCGACGGGCGCGAAAAGGATCACATCGTACTTGGCTTTCAGGTTGCTGTCCTTCGCAACGTCCTGAGTGCTGATGTAGCGATAAGGCACCTTCACGTTATCGAGCGCGATTCGCCACCAGCCTTCGTCTTGAGTCGCGAGCCACGTGTGCATCATCGCAATGCGAGCCGCTTTGATCGGATGAGTCTTTACCGAAGGCGCCGCGGCAAAAGCGACGACTTGCAAGCCAAGCTCTGAAGCTGCACGTTCGAGTTCCGGCGCTTTCACATCGTGAATAATGAACGAGCCGCGATTGAACTTCTGGCCTCCACTATCGAAAGGCTCCTCGGCAACGTTCATCGTCGCGTCCTTGAGGCGATATCGAAGCGTCATCAGCGCGGTGTCGGTATTGTGATTGATGACGAAGATCGAGCCGGTCCCTTTGATTCCACCGGCGGAGCGAACCTCACCGTTCACGCGCTCCATCGCCGCGTCGAGAACTTTGACATCGGTAACGCGAACCACCTGAACGTTCCCGAGCTCACCGAACGTCCAGGCAGTGTCGTCGTAGACTTGTTTCTGCGGATCGTTCGGGCTCCAATATTGATAGTCCAACAGCATATCGGCGATTCGGCTATAAGGCTGATCCATTCGCACGACGTAGCTGCCGGCGGGAAACTGGCGAGTCTCAGTCTCGGGTTTCTTCTGATCCTCGGCCGGCTTCTGGTCTTCTTTCTGTTCAGAAGCCGCGGGCTTCTTGTCGGCTGGTGGCTGAGCTTTCTTCTTCTTGACGGTAACTGAAAAAGGCGCGGTCGCTCGCGAGATCTCGCAGCCTTGAAGCTGAAGCGTACGGAGCAGTTCAGCTTGCGCGCCCGGTCTCGGATCATCGGCTGGAAACACATACGCAGCCGGGCCCGAGGTCTTTGGCTTTTCAATCGAGCGCTTGCTCTTCAAATAGAAGTTGTGAAGGAAGAGCTTGCTGTTAGCGTTGAAATACGAGAGCGCGGTCAGCAACCCTGTCTCCTCGTAGTTGTTGTTGTTACGCTGAGACCATTTCACTTTCGGCAGCGGCGGGTTCTGTTTGTACCAGGTGCGCGAGTACTCCTGGGGCGACAGCGTGCGCTCGACGGTATCGGCCCCGCCGTTGCCGAACGTTTCATACAAACGGCTGATGCCGTTGTGAGTCGCGCCGATGAACATCAAATAGCCGGGCGACCACGTATCGAAGTCGCCGTGAGTGAACACGCCGGGCATACCGAACTTGGTCATCTCCGAAACGTTGTTCCATCCCATCAACTGCCATTCGTCGGTGAGAATCGGATCGAGCCAGGCATTGTAAGGCCCATCACCCACAGTGTTGTCATAAAGGTAAGGCACGGATTCGTGCAGATCGTGAAGCACCTGCGCTTTCCAACTCATGAAAGTCTTCGCGACGTTCTGAGTCAGCTTGAGCGTCATGCCCATCGCGTCGCGGTTGTTGTCGTGAGCGACGTAGTGCCCCCAGTAAATCAGCGGCGGCCAGTTTTGATTCGGATGAGCGAGGTGCCAGTTATAAATATCAACCTGGCGATCACGGCCATCGACCTCAACGATCGGAGTGATCAGAGTGATCACGCCGTCGCGAATGGCTTTGATGTAAGGGCTCTCGTCAACCGCGAGCCGATACGCTAGTTCCATCAGCGCGGTTGGCGCGCCCGTCTCAGGGGAGTGAATCGTGCCGGTGATGTAATAAATGGGTGTTGAAGCCGCGACCAGGTTGTCGGCTTCCGCGTCGTTCATGTTGATCGTGCGGGGATCGGCGAGTTTTGCGAGTCGAGCGCGGTTCTCTTCGAGCTTAGCCATGTTACCTTCGGAAGAGACTGCTACGGCGATCATCTCGCGGCCTTCTTCGGTCGTGCCGATCGAGTAGACCTTCACACGCGGGCTCGCCTTCTCGAGCAGCCGCATGTACTTGTACACCTCGTGCGAGTAAGGCAGCTTGCCGGGCGCGCCCGCGACGTCACCCAGCACAACTTTCGGAGTGGGAACGGTGCTGGATGCCGGAAGGTAATCGACCAGCGGCGACAAGAAGAACGGCTCGGTTGTGTACTCGCGAATCTTCCTGGAGTATTCCTCGTCGATTGGTTGATTCGGATCGCGTTGGGGCTTGATCGACGTGACAGCCGCCGCTCGGTTCTGGCCTGCGCCGCGAGCGCTTGAGATGATGGTCGAGACCAGGAAAA
>JADGNW010000154.1 GCA_017883315.1 Blastocatellia bacterium
CAACTCTTGCGCGCTCGCTGAACCGGTGTCACATCGAACACATAGCGCGATCAATGAAACGGTGACGAGGATGGATCTAAGCCGCAGGGTTCGCACTGATAAAAAGATTTAACACAAAGACAGAACCTCACAAAAGCGACGGTAATGGTTCAATCTGCCTTGAGCTACCTTGACCAGGGAGAAGGAACCGCTGATTTGCGCTGAGTTGTTTCGCTGATCAGCGCAGATCAGCGGTTCCTTCTCCCCCGCTTAGACGAACTGAAGCATTACCAAAGCGGGGCGTTGATATTAATGTAGCCAATGGAAAAGGCTGCC
Organism: Blastocatellia bacterium; assembly: GCA_017883315.1. GTDB lineage: Bacteria > Acidobacteriota > Blastocatellia > UBA7656 > UBA7656 > Onstottus_A. The sequence continues at coordinate 316 of JADGNW010000154.1, forward strand.
GTCTAAATAGAACAGCAGCCTTGTTACGTGTCTCGATCGGCGTCGTGCTCACACAGTCTTCGCGCGCTGCAGAAGCAGGCGGCGGAGTTTCAGCCTTCCTTTGTGCAACTGTGACTTCGATGTGCCTGCGCTGCAACCAAGCAGTTTCGCGATCTCTTCGTGCTCGTAGCCCTCAACGTCATGCAGGACGAACACTGTGCGGTAGCCGGGAGGAAGTTGCGCGATCGCGTCCTCGAGTGCGATCCGATCAACGATCGGCATGCTCTCCGGATTGATAGTCTCTGGATCGACTGAATCAGGCATCTCGCCGTCGTCCGTTGTTAGTTCGGAACGGACCGAGCGCTTACGAAAATGCATCAGCACCTGGTTCACCGTCAGCCGATGCAGCCAGGTTGTGAACGCCGCCTCCCCGCGAAATGAACCGATCTTGCGATGGAGTTGGATGAATACCTCCTGAGTCAGATCTTCAGCCTCGGCGATGTTGCCGGTCATCCTCAGGCATATCGAATAAACTCTTCGATAATGTTTGCGGTACAGATCTTCGAATCCGCTCATTGCGTCGCCGGCCATTGCTGCGCTCAGGCCAGCGTCTGATTTGATAGAAACTGCGTTCGTAGACATTTATCGTTCCTCCGAGTATCCGCTCACTTTCTAACTCGAGAAAGCGAGACAGTCAGAGAAAGAGCGACTGGCGTGCCATCGTTCCGTTCCACAAGGTGAGACGGAAACCCCTGGTTTTTCGCGAGTTTATCTAGTGTACGCTCTCGTGCCATAAACGAAGGCGGCAGCCCAAACTCTGGTTATCGTATGGGTTCACACGAAATAGTGTGGAGCGAGTTTCGGGCGAGGCGGGCTCTTAGAACAGGCGGGAGAGACGGTCTGCGACGCGTGCCAGCAATGCCTCGTCTTCATCGGTGAACGCGTTCTCCAGGTCGCTGTCGATGTCGATCTGCCCGAGAATCTCGGGGCCCTGGCGAATCAGCACAACGATTTCCGAACGCGTTCCAAGGCTGCAAGCAAGATAGTTATCAAGCCTGGTTACGTCGCCGACGATTTGGTTTGCGCCTTCGGCTACAGCCACACCGCACACCCCTACGCCTACATGGATGCGCGTGTGCTCGGTTGGCTTTCCAAGGTAGTTATGAAGCACGAGCATATCGCCTTCGAGCAAATATATGCCGACCCAGTTGTAGTGCCCGCGTTCCTGTTTTAGGAGACGAACTGAGTGGTTAAGAACTTCATCGAGCGATGCGCCTGATTCAATGAACTGGTCAACGTCGCTTGCGATCTCATCAGCGGTCTTCATCTATCTGCCGTGTTCCGTTCTTTGATCTTTCACAGAATTTTCAGAATATTGTGCCAGGGCTATTAATGCAAGGATCACAGTGGACTACCCTGTTCACCTCGCAAAAACGGCGCGAGCCGCAGCGAGGGCGTAACGAGTTCGTTTGTTGAGTTAGCTCATTCATCTTGATAGACTGCCCCTAAAGCACAATGACAAGGGCCCAGGAATGATGACTGGCTTAGTCTTTTCAATCCGCGGGTGATAATGATCGAAACGATAGCCACAGCCGAAAGCAATCGCGAGCTTGCTCCCGGCTACCGAATGCTGACGATAAATCTGATTGAAGACGTTCGCGTTAATCCTGGCCAGTTCGCGATGCTCAAACCGCGCGGGTCACTTGAGCCTCTGCTGCGCCGAGCGCTTGCAATTTACAGGGTCGAGGGTCCGCAACGGCTCAGTTTTTTGTACCAGGTCCTCGGTCGTGGAACCACCGCGTTAGCCCAGCTCAGAGAGAAGGATGAAGTCGAAGCGCTTCTACCGCTAGGGAACAGTTGGTCAATCGAAACATCCGGGGGCGGCGGCGCGATTGTGGTTGCTGGAGGCATCGGCTCGGCATCGCTGCTAATGCTGTGCGAGGAACTCAAGCGCTTGCGGGTCGATACGAAACTGCTCTTCGGCGCGGCGACGGAACGCGCAGCGGCCGGCTGCGGTCTCGAAGATTTTCGCGCTCTCGATCTGCCGTCTATTGTGACCACCGACGACGGCAGCCTTGGTGACAAAGAACTCGTGACCGCGCCGCTCGAGCGTGAGCTTCGCGAACATGGTCACAAAGGCTCAACGATCTACGCTTGCGGGCCGTGGCCAATGATGAGAAGAGTCGCCGAGATAGCCGCTCAGTTCAAAACGCGTTGCCTTGTTTCGCTCGAAGCGCCGATGGGTTGTGGTTTTGGCGTCTGTGTAGGTTGCGTAGTCGCGGTCAACACCGGCGGCCCGCTCGACTACGGTTCGTACAAACGCGTCTGCACGGACGGTTCAATCTTTCCATCCGAAGCGATTCGATGGGAAGTCAATGCAATGACCCACTAACCTGGAGCGTATGAGCAAAGTATCAAATCACGATCCCAGGCTCGCGGTTGAGATCGCGGGCATTCATTTCAACAATCCGGTTCTCGGAGCGTCGGGCACCTTCGGATACGGATTGGAGTTTGCCGACCTGATAGACCTGAACCGGCTCGGAGGCTTTGCTACAAAAGGGCTGTCTGCAAAGCCGCTCGCCGGAAATGCGCCGCCACGTATTGTTGAAACCCACGGCGGTATGTTGAACGCAATCGGTCTTCAGAATATCGGCGCGCGAGCGTTTATCGAAGAGAAACTCCCGCGTCTGAGAGGTTATGACACACGGATCATCGCAAATGTATTCGGCTACTCGGACGAAGATTATATAGAAGCCCTTACAATTCTAAATGACGGCGAAGGCATCGCAGCGTACGAGCTAAATATATCGTGCCCGAACGTAAAGGAAGGCGGCATCGTGATCGGCAATTCACCCGACGCTGCGGCCCGGCTGACTGAAAAAGCTAAACGGGCGTCGTCGCGGCCATTGATCGTAAAGCTCTCTCCAAACGTTACTGATATCACGAAGGTGGCTCGCGCGATCGTCGGCGCAGGCGCAGACTGTCTCTCGCTAATCAACACGATCGTGGGCATGTCGGTCGATGTGAACACACGGCGTCCTCGGTTGAGCTACGGGACGGGCGGGCTCTCGGGGCCGGCCATTCGCCCAATCGCCGTTCGCATGGTCTACGAAGTTGCCAGAACGGTAGACGTTCCGCTGATCGGCATCGGCGGAATAGCCTCAACAAGCGACGCTCTCGAGTTCATCATCGCCGGCGCGACCGCGATCCAGATAGGCACTGCCAATTACTACGATCCGACGATCACAATGAAAGTGATCGACGGCCTTTCCGAGTACTGCGAGAACCAGAGCCTCGAAAACATCAACTCGCTGATAGGCTCAATCAAAGCAGAGTAGACTCGCCCTTGAGCTCCACACCGACTCCGCATTGGCGACTAAATCTTGACTTAAGATTCCGCTCGGCGTATAACCCTGTCTGCCCCGAATTCTAATCGTGCAGTTGGAACTTCGAAACTCCGGCGATCTGCGGTTCTAAACTAACTGGTTCCTTCAAGCAAAAATGACTGCGGCCGGGTTGGATTTCTTTCGAGCTCAATCAAACAGGATACGTAAATGAAACTAGTAAAAGGTGAGACTAACAATTCGGATTTCGGGTGGATAGGTCGAGGAGTCGAAGTCACGGGCGACGTCGCGTTCGCTGACCGGCTTCAGGTCGATGGCAAGGTTACCGGCAAGCTCACGTCCGAAAGCGGAACGCTAATAGTCGGCGAGTCGGGCCAGCTCGACACGCAGATCGACGTTGGGGTCTGCGTAGTGCACGGAGAGCTGCGCGGCAATCTCATCGCGCGATCGAAGCTCGAGATTCGCAGAACGGGTCGCGTGCACGGAGACGTGATCACCCCTGTGTTGCTGGTCGAAGAGGGCGCAGTTTTCAATGGCGCAATCAAGATGACGCAGGAGGCTTCCGGCCGGCTGGAAGAAGTCCGGAAAAGCAGCGTTGATTCCGAAGGACGCCGGCTGGCCAGCGGCGCGTGACCAGGTTATCAACGCTGTCAACGGCTTAACGATTGACGCATTCCGTTCTCGGTTCTCCTCTCAAGTAAAAAGAGTTAGTCGCACCGGCGCATTTCTTTACGACTTGAAGCCACGCGCAATGAACTTGAATTCTACGCCTTCAAACATAAAAGATCGGCTCATAATTGCGCTGGACGTTCCTGGCCGCGACGACGCGCTTCGACTGGTCGACAGCTTAGGCGGCGCCGTCGGGATGTTCAAGATTGGGAGCCAGCTCTTCACCGCTGAAGGCCCGCAGCTTGTGCGTGAGATCGTGTCCGCGGGCGAGCGCGTGTTCCTCGACTTGAAATTCCACGACATCCCAAACACCGTTGCCGGCGCTGTCGAATCAGCCGCCCGATTAGGTGTCTCGATTCTCAACGTGCACACGCTGGGCGGATCGGAGATGATGCGCGCCGCGAGTCATGCCGTGGGAGATCGCGGCTTGCTGTGGATCACGCGGCCGGCAGTGCTCGGTGTAACCGTACTCACGAGCATGGACAAAGCCGATCTCGCCGACGTCGGCATAACGTCGGAGCTGAGCTCTGAAGTTGTGCGCCTTGCGACGCTCGCCCGCGATTCGGGACTGGATGGCATCGTGGCCTCCCCGCACGAGATTCGATTGATCCGCGAGTGCATCACCGCCGAGCGCTTCATCATACTAACCGCAGGCATTCGGCCCGAGTGGGCGGAGAAGGGCGATCAAAAGCGAATTGCCACGCCAGCCTCCGCAATACGTGACGGCGCGGACTTCATAGTCATCGGCCGCGCTGTTACGGACAGCCCGGATCCGCGCGCTGCGGTGGCGCGGATTCTTGACGAGATCAGCGCTCTATAGCTCTCCCTGGAAGTCATGCCCGCTTCGATATTCCCGATCACCAATTCGACTGTTGCTCGTGCACCTCAGTATAGCGTCGAAGGATCGGGACCGCTGCTGATTTACATTGCGGGCTTGGACGGGACCGGGCAGCTCTTTTTCAAGCAAGCGGAAGCGCTCGCGCGTTCTCATCGAGTGGTCACGTTTCGATCACGCGACGACGATCGATTCACGTACGAGGACCTCACAAGTGATCTGGCTTCGATCATCAGAGACCTCGGAGAACAACAAGCGACGTTAGTGGGAGAATCGTTTGGGGGAACGATAGCTCTGAGCTTTGCTCTTGCTTATCCGCAGATGGTCGCGCGTCTGGTCATCGTCAATTCATTCCCGCGTTTTCGGAATCGCTTCAAGATTAAGATGGGTGCAA
>JADGNW010000019.1 GCA_017883315.1 Blastocatellia bacterium
ACACGCCCGTATGTCTGCACTGCTGCATCGACTAAATTCTTAACTTGAGCGCAATCGGTAACGTCTGTTGTTATCGCGAGTGCTTTGCCGCCGCTGCCGTTTAGTTCGTCTGCTAGTGACTGGAGGCGGTCGACGCGTCGCGCACCCAGCACCACGGTTGCGCCTTGCGCGGAGAGAAGACGGGCGGTCGCTTCGCCCAGCCCGCTGCTCGCGCCGGTGATGACGACGACTTTTCCGTGGATGTTATTGCTCATAGTCTTGATTTCTCCTTGCCCTTCAGTGCGTCATTTGAAAGGTATTTCAAACGAAGAGCAAGCTAAAGTTTAAACCTTTGCGGGCTTTGCGGTCCTTGGCGAACTTTGCGATTAACGTTTTATTCATTCGCGAAAAATACTCAACGCAAAGACGCAAAGGTCCGCAAAGCTCGCAAAGCTGCTACCGACTCTGAACCCTGAACTCTGAACCTTGCTTCTGTGCATCCCGGACATCGTCTTCTACGGCGCGAGAAACCTCTCCCCCCAATGATCAAGCGCGGCAATGATTTCTGCTCTGGTCTTTAGCGAGCCGAGGTGAATATACCTGTCGGCGTTCCGGGCGATTAACATCGCCGCTGCCACCAGCATATCTCGATGTAATCCTGAAAGCTGTTCACTCCCGCAGCCGGTAAACGGGGGCGGAGTGACCGGCTTAATTGGAGGCACGTCAGTCCGGGCACTCGATAGAGTCAGCACGTCGCTCACGTCAGACGCATTGGCATCGCGTTTGGTCAGACTCTGCCCTTGCAGCCATTTGTTCGACGCCGTTTTGATGACAGAGGTGTGGTCGAATTGCGTATGGCAGATAGTTCCTTGTTCGATCCATGGCGAAACCAGAACCGCCGGAACCCGGACGCCGAGCCTCTTGAAGTCGAAATTGCTACCCTGACCGTCGCACTTTTTATTAGCCGGAATCATTTTGTCGTCGGGGGCAACTGCCGGACCCGGCGGCTGATGGTCGAAGCAGCCGCCATGTTCGTCGAAAGTGATGATCAACAGGGTCTTCTCCCAGTAATCGCTCTCGCGCAGAGCCGTGTAGACGTCATAGATCAGTTTATCGCCGTAGAGCGCGTTGGTAGGGGCGCCGGTGTCGAAGATCGCAAAGGCGGGATGCATATCGTTTTCAGGGCAGTATTTTTCGCTACAAATCATGTTCGGCTCGATGAATGTGTAGGAGGGCAGCGTGCCCGCCTGCACATCGGCGAGAAACTGATTTGCCTGCGAATCGGGATGGGACGAATAATCGCCGGATTGAAGCGGGAAGAAGCGCGGGTTTTCAAAATCGAAGAGAAACTCCCACAGGTGCCTCTGCCCATAAAGAGCATTGCACAATAACAGCGGGCCGCCGTGATAAATCTTCCAACTGATTTTTTGGGCTTCCAAGAGGTTGTAAATCGTGGGCGTGTCGTTGATGAAGATGCCCTTGTCCCAGAAGTGCTCGCCCCAACTGTTATAAACATTTCCGCTGGAAGTGGCCGCGTGCACAAAAGAGCGATTGGGGAAAGTCTGCGTAGGAACGGAACTATACCAGTTATCACAGACGGCGTAGGCTTTAGCCAATCCGTTGATAACCGGCAGCGAACTTGGCTCGAAGCAGTTCATGATAACGCGGGGTTTAACATCGAAAGGCGGGTGCCCGTGTTTCTGAGCCTCGCTGTTGGCCTGGCTGATAGCATTGACGTAATCGTTGACGAAGCCCTGCATATTGGGCGTCGCAGTGGTGATCGGAATGGGACATGGCGGGGGACACGGAGGATCACTGGGAGGACACGGCGGGTTGAACATCTGCATATAGACATGGTCGTACGGCTCGTTGGGATCGGGGAAAGGGGCGGTCATGTCCGTTCGAGCTTCGACATAAGCCGACTCGCCGTCGGGTCGGGGATTACTCATAGAGTCGTTGACGCCGTTAAAGTTCGGGTTATCAGGATACAACCGGCCCAGAACATTATCGAAAGAGCGGTTCTCCATCATCAACACAACAATGTGTTCTATCTTGTCGAGATTGGCGTTTGTAGAAGACATCTGGTTTCTCCTTCGTCGATTAATTATGGCGCAGGACATCTGGCGAATGTTCTTAGCGGGAGATGAGCGGCACTCGGGCCGCCGCGCTAGCGGTGCCCAGAGGGTGTCCCGCTTCGACTCACGCTACTTCCTCTTGAGCCATGATTCGTCTCCCTTCGAGGAACGCTTGATAAGGCGTTCTTCCTTTCGTTCGATATCCTTGATGACCTCGACCAGTGTTGTAGAACTCTAAGAACTCGTCAAGGTCCTTCTGCAACTGCGCGACACTTTCGTACAGTTTCTTACGAAACCCGACGGTGAAGAATTCTTCTTTCACTCTTCGATGGAAGCGCTCGCAGAAGCCGTTGGTCTGGGGCGAGCGCACTTCTTTTCGTCGATGCTTGACCTGGTTGATCGCCAGGTACAGCTCGAACGGATGATGAAGCTCTTGGACTTTGTGCTATTTGCTTCCTGGTTCCATTTTGATTTACCTGATGGTATATTCGCACCGTTGTTAATCTTACTTAGGAGATAAACTATGTCATCGAATCAACCTGACATTAGCGGGTTATGGGACTTTTCATATCTTAACGCGAATTGTTCCAACGGAACGCTCACTATTACGATGAGTTCGATACCGGGTTATTTTTCAGGGTATTTTTCCTACACGAAAGGTACAGAGACCCTGGGTGGACCTATCACCCCACCGGGAAGCGGGATCTATGACAACATGAGCGTAGAATATACGGTGATGTGGGAAGACGGCCATCAGGTTCTGGAGTTCCGTTTTAACGGAAAGGTTAATTCTGAAGGTACTGAAATTACAGGACAGATGATTGGGTGGTGCGCAGGAGATAAAACAATGACGAAAGCTACGGGACAATAATCTTGCTCATCGTGTTAAGAATAAATGCTAGAACTATCGCTAATGGGCTGGTTCGTATGCTTCATTAGTTGACGGGTATTGAAGCTCCGTTGAAATGACCATCTGCTCGCTCGGAACAACCACCGCCCGCTCGGAACAACCACCTACTTCGTTGGAACGATCACCTACTCCGTTGGAATGGCCACCTGCGCCGATGGAATGACCGCCTGCTCCGACGATCTGCGAGATCTGCGGCATCTGCGGATAGACTTGACCTCTTGCGGCTGGAAGCAATATTCTCCGCTCGCTATTGGGACGATCACTCGCCGGAACTTTGGAGGCATCAATGAAAAATAAATCAGTAATTGCTGTTGCATTCATACTCGTACTAACACAGATCTCGTTTGCGGTTCGGAAGTCCGCGCCAACACGCGATCAGCAGATTGCTCAAGCCGCAGAAGCGCTGCGGGAAAAGATGGTCGAATTTCGGCGCGATTTTCACATGCACCCGGAGCTGTCTAACCGAGAAGTCCGCACGTCCCGCTTAGTCGCGGAGAGGCTGCGGGCAATGGGACTCGACGAAGTGAAGACCGGTGTCGGCAAGTACGGCGTCGTCGCTTTGCTAAAAGGCTCAAAGCCGGGACCGGTCGTCGCGGTGCGTGCCGATATGGACGCGCTCCCGATTCAGGAGACCATCGATGTACCTTACAAGTCGCTGGTACCGGGGGTGAAACACGCCTGTGGTCACGACGTGCATACAACGGTCCAGCTCGGCGTAGCGGAAGTGTTGAGCAAGATGCGCGATCAAATCTCGGGCTCGATTAAGTTCATCTTTCAGCCAGCCGAAGAGGGCGCGCCTCAAGGTGAAGAAGGCGGAGCTGCGTTGATGATCAAAGAAGGCGCGCTCGAGAATCCGCGCCCGTCGGCGATCTTTGGCTTGCACACCGGCGCGTTCGAAGTCGGCCAGATCGCCTATCACTCAGGCCCGGCGATGGCTTCTTCAGATCGTTTCACGATAACGATCCGAGGCAAGAAGGCTCACGGCGCGCAGCCGCAGCTTGGCGTTGACGCGGTCGTAATCGCTGCTGAATGTGTCACTGCTCTTCAGACAATTCGGAGCCGTCGTACTGATCCGCTCGAACCGTTGGTCATCACTGTCGGCACGATCAACGGTGGAGACCGTTACAACATCATCGGCGGAGAAGTAAGAATGGAAGGCACGATGCGAACGATGAGCGAAGAGGTCCGCACGCGGTCGCAGGAGATGATGAAGCAAACGCTCGCGGGCGTTACTTCAACTTATGGCGCGAGCTTCGATTTGCAATTCGATAGCCCAAATCCCGTGACGTACAACGATCCCCGCCTCGTCGAAGAAACGCTGCCGACGATTCGTCGCATAGTCGGAGATGCGAACGTAGTCTCGCCCAAACCTTTTATGCCCGCTGAAGATTTCTCGCTTTATCAGAAAGTGATTCCCGGATTCTTCTACTTCCTTGGCGTGGCAAACAAGTCCAAGGGCTTGATGCCCGCGTGGCACACTGCGGACTTCGATGTCGATGAAGAAAGTCTTGTCGTGGGAGTGAAGGTGATGTCAAACGTGCTGCTTGATTATCTCGATCACCACGCCGCACAAAAGTAAATCACAGCTTGCCACGCGGGATCTGTGCCGCAGTCAACTGCGGCACGGGGAACTTCTTCAGTATCTTCCATACAATGACGACGCTGCCGTCGTCATCCTGAGTAACGATCCGAAACGCAACCAGAAGATCCGAGACGCTGTAGCCAATGGACCGGAGAAGATACGAGTTCTTCCCCTTGACCTTAACATGGTCCTTGTAGGTAAAGCCGTTCACATCGAATCCTGCCCCGGCTCGCTTCTGCTGATCGCGAGCGCCCGGTTCTGCCGTTGGAGCCGTAAACGTCGATAGGAACTGAGCGGCGGGATGATCGAGTGTGACCTCTTCAATCGCCACTTTCCCGAGCCTTGTAAGAAATCCAAAGTCTGCGCCCGCGAAGCCGACGCTGAACTGATTCTGCTGTAACTCGATGTCGGACCCGTAGCCATATTCGTGAGTCAGCCGCGCAAACGAGTAGTACGCCCCCCCACCTTGTATCGACAGCTTATTCTGAAACACCTCTCTTGGAAGCAAGCGGATCAAGCCGGTGTCAGGCTGGCTGAGAAACTCAGCGTACTTCTGCCGGTCGTTGGCGGAAGGCGCGAGGAACTGTTGCTCCGTGTCCCTCAGCTCTCCAGTCAGCGCAAGAATCTCGTTTTCCAGAGCGGCCCGGTCGACCGATTGGGCGCGAGCCGCAGGCGCCAGGAAGGCGACAAAGATAAAGACGACGATGAATGAGAAGGCGCGAGCGCGTATCATAAATCACCTCGCAGTCTCAGTTCTCGCGACCGTTATTGCATGAGTTGCGGAACTGGAAACTTGTTCAAGATCTTCCACAACAGAGTCAGGCTCCCATCGGCATCCCGGCGCGTGACTCTGAACACAACCAACACATCTGACACACCGTAGTTGACTGAGCGCACGGCATAGGTTGTGTTCAAAACTGCAGGCAGTAAATTCCTATAGAAGAAGCCGTCCGCCTCGAATCCAGCGCCGGTCCGGCGTTGCTGCTCTCGAGCATCAGGTTCTGTCGATGGCGTCTTGAACTCGGCCAGTAAGCTAACACCCGGATGCTCCGCCGTAACGTTATCAATCGCAAGATCACCCAGCGACGTTAGGAATCCAAAGTTTGCGCCGGCGAACCCAACCCGGAGTTGTCCTTGCTCTAACCCGATGTCCGATCCATAGCCATATTCGTTAGTCAGCCTGGCGAATGAGTAGTATGCCCCACCTCCGCGGATCAGCAGCTTGCCGTCGTACGTCTCACGCGGCATCAGGCGGGCCATTCCCGTATCTGACTGTCGCAGGAACGCCGCGAAGGCGTCGAGATCTTCAGCCGAAGGAGCGAGAAATACCTTCTCCTTAGCCTCTATCTGCGCGCGCAATGACTCCATCTTCGCTTGAAGTTGTGATCGGTCCTGCGTTTGCGGGCTTGCGCCGATCGATATGCCGAAAACTAGAATCGAAACCAGGAAGGAAACGAACCATCTTGATCGGGGCATAGAAACCTCCGCTACGAATCACAAGCGGGAGGGGGAGCGCTCTAATGTTATTCCCGCTTGCAAGCGAGGTCAATACAGAATCGAATGACCGAGCCTTTTCTGCTATCATCCCTCGCGGCCGTTCAGCAAAAGGAACCGACAACCATATGAGCGAATCGTCCGACCAAAACAAAGTCCTGGTAACCGGCGCGAGCGGATTCGTCGGCAGCCATCTCGTCGATCTCCTCATCGAACGAGGCAACCCCGTTCGATGCCTCGCGCGAGAGTCGAGCAACCTGCGCTACCTGAAAGATCCGAAGATTGCATTCGCTTACGGTGGATTGGACGATTCAACAAACTGGGATGACGCGCTAGCCGGCGTCGACACTGTTTATCACGTGGCGGGTACGACATTCGCGCGGCGCGCGAAAGACTACTTCACTACGAACCATCAGGGAACGGAGACGATACTCGCCGAAGCAATAAAACGCCGCGATCAAATAAAGAGATTTGTCTACATTAGCTCGCTTGCAGCAGTGGGTCCCGGCCGCGACGGAAAGCCGGTCGACGAAGACACCTCACCGGCGCCGGTTACTCCTTACGGCCGCAGCAAGCTCGCGGCTGAAGAAGCGGTTCGCGCGGCCCGTGATCTGTTGGCCGTCACGATAGTCAGACCTCCGGCGGTCTACGGTCCTCGCGACTACGGCATCTTTGAGTTTTTCAAAGCAGTGAAAGGCGGAATGTTTCCGATGATCGGCCGCCGCGATAAGCGAGTGAGTCTTGTTCACGTGCGCGATCTCGTGGAAGGAATCATTCTCGCCGGCGAAAGCGAGGCTTCGACGGGTCGCACCTACTTCATTTCGAGCGAAGACGATTATTCGATGCGCGCAGTAGCGGATCTTATGGCGGCGCTCATGCACAAACGCGCGCGTGAAATCGCGATCCCGAAATCCGTCGCTTATGTGGTGGCAGTCGCAGCCGAGGCAGTGGCCGCCCTGTTGCGCAAGCCGCCGGTGATCAATCGCGACAAAGTAACCGACCTCTCACAGACGAGCTGGTCGTGTTCGATCGAACGCGCTAAGAGCGAGCTTGGATATGAGCCCCGAGTAGAACTCGAAGACGGGCTGCGCGAGACACTCTCGTGGTACAAACGCGAGGGCTGGCTGTGAAGGGCGGAGAGAAGCGAGGGGGCGACGCGGCGACGGGGCGACGCGGTGAGGCGCTAACTCCTGCTGACAAAACAGTCGTCGCATACCTTGCAGTCATCGCACTACTGATTCTGATCTTCAGCTACAGGATTGAATCCTGGGAATGGCTCTGCGCGGGACACGCGGTCGCCATTGCACTCGTAGCCCTGATCGCAAGGTGGGATCGCCCGCTTCCCTCTCCTTCGCGCCCAGTCGCCTGCTTTATTCACGGCTGGTATCCAGTCGTGCTGATGGGTCTGACATACAAAGAACTCACTTATCTGATTCCTCGCATACATCCGCGCGACTTCGATTTGGCACTTGCCGCGATTGATCATCGAATCCTGGGAGTGAATCCGACGGTGTGGCTTGAACGGTTCACGTGGCCGCCGTTGACCGAAGCGCTTCAGCTTACATATTCGACTTACTACTTTCTGCCGATCATCCTTGGCGCGGTTCTCTGGAAGAAGGATGAGCTTGAGAAGTTTCACTTCTTTGTGTTCATCGTTGTGTTGGGTTTTTACCTCTCTTATCTTGGGTACATTGCGGTTCCTGCGATCGGACCGCGCTTTCTGCCGTCGATAGTGGAGGCGCAGACAAAGCCGCTGACCGGCGTAGTGTTCTTCAGAGCCATGCGCGAGACGCTCGATCGAGCCGAAGGCATAACTCGCGATTGTTTTCCCAGCGGTCATACTGAGTTGACCCTGCTGGTTTTGTACTACGCTCGGAAGTTTCACCGCCGAACGTTCTGGTGGCTGCTCCCGTTCGGGGTCGGGATAGTTCTTTCCACGGTCTATCTGCGGTATCACTATTTGGTTGATGTCATCGCTGGCGCGCTGCTCGCAGTTGCGATCGTGGCAATCACGAAGCCTCTCTATAGCAGAGTCATGACGCGTGAAACTCAAAGCGCATAAGCAGGGTTGCGGTCGACCGGTGCAATGCGCAGTTGACTGCGGTATAATCGGCGGCGTACGCGATACGTCCAAAAGCGCCTGATTAAATGCCTGGGTACAGGATGCTATGAGCACACGAACTGAAGCGACAATCGACGACCTTTATCACGTTGAAGAGAACGGGAAGGCCGAGATTGTGAACGGAGAACTAGTGCTTATGAGCCCAACAGGAGACTTGCCTAATACAGCGGCGTTCGAGATCGCCGTCAGCTTGCGAAGTTACGGACGGCGAACGAAGTTGGGTCGCGCATACACCGATAACGCAGCCTTCATCGTCAATCTACCGAATCGCAGATCGTTCAGCCCCGATGCCGCGTTTTATGTTGGGCCGCGCGCCGGCGGCAAGTTTCTTGAAGGCGCACCAATCTTCGCCGTAGAAGTAAGAAGCGAGGGAGACTATGGACACCGAGCCGAGAGGGCGATGGCGGAGAAGCGCGCCGACTATTTCGCTGCGGGCACGCTCGCTGTTTGGGATGTCGACGTGCTCGTAGAAGAGATCGTCAA
>JADGNW010000155.1 GCA_017883315.1 Blastocatellia bacterium
GAGTCAAGAAAAAAATGAAGCAGAAGCACAACTAATAGCGATCCGTATCGTGGCACACGCCAATATGTTGCGCGGCAGTCCGAGTATCGAGCGTTCAGAGTACCGACTTTAGTCGGCGGTACCCATGGGCTAGGAATTGCACGGAGCCGACTAAAGTCGGTACTCTGAACGCTCGGTACCCTGAACGCTCGCGAGCAACCAATGCGTCGAGAAGTGAGAGTCTTTGCCACAGCCGATATCGGCCACGCGGCGCTTGATCGTTTGCGCGGGCATGGTTATCAGGTCGAAGTCTACCCGGATACTGAGCCGCCTCCAAAAGCGCTCATCCTTGAAAGAATTCGCAGCGGGATCGATGCGCTGATCACCACGCTGCGTGATCCGATCGATGAAGAATGCTTCGCGACAGGGGCAGGCACACTCAAGCTCGTCGCTCAATGCGCAGTCGGCTTCGACAACATCGATCGCGAGGCAGCAAATCGCTTCCAAATACCATTCACCAACACGGCCGACGTGCTGACCGAAGCTACTGCAGAGTTTGCGTTCTTCATTATGGGCGCGGTCTCACGCAAGCTCTATCCTTCCGAGAAGCTTGTCGAACAGAACAAATGGACTTCCTGGCACCCTTCTCATCCGTTTCTCGGAGACGAGGTCACAGGCAAGACGGTGGCGGTCATCGGTACGGGCCGGATCGGCAAGGCCTTCGCTAAGAAATGCATCGGGCTGGACATGGACTTGCTGTTGTACGATCCCATTCTTCGTGATGAGAGGTTCGTCGCGTTTGTCGATAGCGAAATGCAACTGAGACACGAGGCAGAGTTCTCGCGCGCTCGCCGCACGGTAACGTATGTGTCTTTAGAAGAAGCGCTCGAGGAAGCTGATTACGTGAGCTTGCACGTACCGCTGTTGATGCGGGCGGAGTCCGGCACACCTACGCATCATTTGATGAACGAGGCTGCGTTCAAGCGAATGAAGCGGACGGCTTATCTGATCAATACATCACGAGGACCGGTTATCGACGAGGTCGCGCTTTATGAAGCGCTGTTGAACGACGAGATCGCCGGCGCGGCTCTCGACGTGTACGAGAAAGAACCTCTTCCGGCGGACAGTCCGCTGCGGGATCCTCGACTCAAAGACCGGCTGAGGTTGTTTCATCATTTTGCTTCGGGAACGCGGGAGACTCGGCTCTCACCTGATCCTGAGATTGGAATGGCCGGCCGCACCGTGCAAGCTGTGATCGACGTGCTGGAACGGCGTTACGACGGCGATCCGGCGAAGATGCCTTACGTGGTGAACAAGGAAGCCTTCCTGCCAAGACGAAGGGGCGACGGGGAGACGGGATGATCGGGGGACGGGAAGGGTTCGCCCCGTCGCCCTCTCCGCTTCACCTCTGCTCCTCTCCCTTTGCTTCTCATCTCGCTTGCTGTTTAGGATCGAGTTTCTCCCTCAACCCATCGCCGATGAAGTTGAACGACAACACCGACAGCGCAATCATCAATCCCGGAAAGATGAACAGGTGAGGAGCAGTAAACCAGAACTCGCGGGAGTCGTCGATCATCTTGCCCCACGAAGGAATCGGTTCCGGCACTCCTAAACCGAGAAAGCTCATGCCGGCTTCGGCGAGTATCGCGCCGGCCATCCCGAGTGAGGCTTGAACGATCAGCGGCTGAATTGAATTTGGGAGAATGTGCTTCAGCAGGATTCGAACGTTGCTAGCGCCGAGCGCTCGGGCTGCGGTGACGAAGTCGTATTCGCGAACCTTGAGCACCTGAGCGCGCATTAATCGCGCATAGCCCACCCAGCCGATCACCGAGAGCGCTACGATCAGGTTCTTCAAGCTCGGCCCAAGAAACGCGACCATCGCAATCGCCAGCAGAATCCCCGGAAATGACAAGAAGACGTTGAACAGAAACCCGGAGATTATTCGATCGGTCCATCCTCCCGCGTAGCCGGAGAACGCACCGATCAGCACGCCTACGATAGATGAGATGGTAACTACAGAAAGGCCAACGAGCATAGATACTCTGGCGCCGTACATGACGCGAGCGAGTTCATCGCGTCCCAGTTGATCGCGCCCCATCAGGTGAACGCGGTCGGGTGAGTCGAGCCTCGAAACCAGGTCCTGGCTCTGCACTCTGTCCCATGAGGCGAGCAGTGGCGACAGAGCTGCGATAAGAACCAGCGATGAGGCGACTCCTAACCCAAATTTGGCTACCTTGTTCATAAAGCTTTCGGTCTTCGAAGTGCGTCAGCGTGCATGTAGTGGCCGTCTTGTTCTTACCACTCCTTGCACAAACATTGATGCGCATATCCCAGAATCAGAACCGCGCGAGTTTACCCGTGTCCCTTAACGTGACCCAGAAGTTTAAGCCGTCGCTGCAGGCTCCAACCGGACCGGTATCTGAACCGGTGCTAACTGTGCCGAGGGGGCTCAGGTCCGCTGCTTTCCAAAGAGAGACGCCGGGCTCGCTTTGGTTCGTAACGAGGATGCGCTCGCCATCGAACGCCGCGGCTGTCGGAGAACTCAATCCGTTTCCGGTCAGCGTGGCGAGAACTGCTCCTGTCGATGCTCGGACCACAGTGACTGTGTTAGAGCCATAGTTGGGCACCCAGAGATTCGCCCCATCGAAAACTGGATGGAGCGGGACGTTGTTCACAGTCATGGTTTGGATGATGGCGCCGTTTGAATCCAGCCTGAAAAGTTTGTCAGCGCCGAGATCTGTTACCCACATGTTGGCGCCGTCATACAGAATCCCAACGGGCTGAGTGAACCCAGGAGTGACGGTATTCACGCTAAAAGGATTGAGAGTCACTATGGAGACGGACGGTCCCAAAATGTTCACAATCCAGATTCGGGCCCCGTCGAAAGCCAGAGTATTGGAAGAATTCCCAAGCGCGCTGGTCAGCGTCGTGACCGCGCCAGCCGGTTGAGTTGGGTCGATTTGATAGAGGCTTCCCGGGTTTGTCTCCCCAGCCACGAATATGAGTCCCTTCGCTACCAGTACGGCGGTGGCAGAAGTCGCCCCGGTCCACCTCTCCAACAGTTTCCCGTCACTAGCTCGCACGCGGGAGACGGTATTGTCATTGAAATTCGGCACCCAGAGATCTGCTCCGTCTGATTCCAGCAAACCGGCCCCGATTCCCACGTTGGTCAACCCGAGGTCATTCGCGGACGTCGGAGTCCAAAACTGCTTGAGCGCCGCGCGCCTGCTCCCGCGCTTGAGCGACTGATCCATCGTCCGGGTGATGAACGCGGCCATCTGCTCGCGCGGCACTGGATCACCTGGATTGTAGGTGGTCGCAGTCGTGCCGTTGGTAAGTCCCGAGAAGAACGCTTCGGCTATCGAGCAGAAGAAGATGTTGCCCGCGGGCACGTCCGTGAAAGGCAGAGTGATCATCTGCCCTCCGCAGCTTCCAGTGTCTGCTCGAAGACGGGTTGATGCGATGGTGATGATTAGCATCAGCGCCATCACCAGCAGTGCGCGAAGTGTCAAATCACGATTGATCTTCATGGCTTTCCTCTTACTTAATGGGCCGCCCTTGTGTCTTCTCCAATACCTCCTTGAGGAGATCGGGAGTACGGGAGTTCAACATTGCGGGTCAGAACCGCGCGAGCTCAGCCATGCCCTGGAACGTGATCCAGAAATTGAGCCCGTCGCTGCAGGCTCCAAACGGACTGGCACCTGTGCCGGTGCCAACCGATCCAAGCGGACTCAGATCCGCCGCCTTCCACAGCGAAACGCTGTCGACGTTGTTGGTGATCAGGATGCGTTCGCCATCGAACGCGGCGGATACCGGAAAATTCAATTCGTTGCCGGTCAGGGTGATGAGGACAGCCCCCGTTGACGCACGAACCACGGTTACTGAGTTCGAGCCGCTATTGGGCACCCAGATGTTCGTGCCGTCGAAAACCGGAAACAAGGGAGTATCACCAGTAACCACGGTTTGGATGATCATGCCGTTTGAGTCCAGCTTGAATAGCCTGCCGGGATTTGTTCCTACATCTGTGACCCACATGTTGGCGCCGTCATACAGGATCCCAGAAGGAACCGCGAATCCTGTTGTGACATTATTTACGAAAAACGGGTTGAGTGTCACGATGGAGACAGAACCTCCACCTCCAAAGTTCGCCGTCCAGATTCGCGCTCCATCGAATGCAATTCCCCTTGGAAACCCTCCAAGAGCGGTGGTCAGCGTCGTCACGGACCCCGCGGACTGCGTGGGGTCGATTCGGTAGAGGCTGCCCCCAGGGAATGTGTTCCCAGTTACGAATATCAGTCCTTTGGCTGACAAAACGCCAAAGGCATCAGTCGCCCCCGTCCAAGTCTCCAGCAGTTTTCCGTCGCTCGCTCGCACGCGCGAGACTGTTGCGTTACCAATATTAGCCACCCAGAGGTCGGCCCCGTCTGATTCGACCAATACCGGAGAGGCTGCCGGGGGCCCCAGCGTCGTCAATCCGAGGGCCGCTGATGTCGGAGACCAGAATTGTTTGAGTGCCGCCCGTCTGCTCCCGCGCCTTAGCGACTGATCCATCGCCCGGGTGATGAACGCTGCCATCTGCTCGCGCGGCACATTCTGGCCCGGGCTGTAAGTGGTCGGAGTCGTCCCGTTGGTAAGTCCCGAAAAAAACGCTTCGGCAATCTCGCAGAAGAAGAGATTGCCTGCAACATCGTTGAAGGGCAGAATGATTGTCGCTCCTCCGCAGCTTCCGCTGTCTGCTCTAAGACGGGAAGATGCGATGACGGTAATTAACGCAAAGCCGATCACGAGGGATGCACGGAGTGCGGACTTTCGATTTGTGTTCATGATTGTCCTCCTGTTTGCAAAGGGCTATGGCCGGTCGATTGAAGACGACTGGATCGTTATGCGCCCTCACTGCCAATCCAAATTGTAATTCACCCGGGACAGATGACCAATGACGAAAACTTAATCCAACTTGATCCTCGGATCAAGAAACCTATACACGATGTCCGTCGCGCTGTTGACCAGCACATACGTAGCAGCGATCACCAGAATGCAGCCTTGCGTCAGCTTGTAGTCGCGCTCGCTGATGCTATCGACTAGCAGGCTCCCGACTCCCGGCCACGAGAAGACTCGCTCGGTGATAATCGCACCTGCAAGCAAAACTCCGAACTGAAGCCCTAGCACCGTAACGACCGGAATCAGTCCGTTCTTCAAAACGTGCTTGTAGATCACGGTTCGTTCCGGCAAGCCTTTCGCGCGCGCGGTGCGCACGTAGTCCTCGCCCAGTTCTTCGAGCACGCTCGACCTAACTATGCGCGTGAGGATTGCAGACATCGCCGCGCCCAGTGTCACGGCGGGGAGGATCAAGTTTGCGAGTCCGCCTGCGCCGGAGACCGGCGTCACGCCGAGGTTCACGGAAAAGATCAGGACGAGCAATGGCCCGAGAGCGAAACTCGGCAATGATATTCCGAGAAGCGCTACCAGCGTTGACAAGGTGTCGATAAAACTTCCCTTGTGAGTAGCGGCCGTCACACCTAACGGAATCGAAACTACCGTTGCGATGAACATCGCAGCCAGCGCCAGCTTGATGGTAGCGGGGTAGCGCGAAGCTATGCGGCTGAGCACCGATTGTCTGGTTACGGGATTCGTCCCCCAGTCGCCTCGCACCAGCCCCTTCCAGTAGTCGGTGTACTGCGACGGGAGCGGCTTATCCAATCCGAGTTCAGCGCGCGCGGTTTGGTATTGCTCTTCAGTTGCGTTCTCGCCTACGAGCTGGCGAGCGGGATCGCCCGGCACGATGTGAATAAGAAGGAAGACCAGCGTGACGACTGCCCACAAGACGGGAATGATGATCAGCAATCTTTTCACGACTGCGAACGCGAGTCCTCGCATAGCGCGCGAATCATAGCAAAGCAACTCCGACGATCCAAACGCGTGCCGTTCAGAGTTCAAGCTCCCGAGCTTTGCGCGAAACCAGTTTTTGGAACGTTCCTCGACGTGACGATTGAGGATCACCTTGCGTGGTGTGGCCGCTGGCTGCGGCAACCTAAAGGTCGAACTCTGAACAGGCGCATCTTGCAATCAACTCGTTCATTCCGTATTCTTTCGAATGTTCACAAACACACAAAGAGGCCGGCGTAGCTCAGTTGGTAGAGCATCTGATTTGTAATCAGAGGGTCGGGGGTTCGAATCCCTTCGCCGGCTCCACGAATTAGATTTCTTAGAGCAAAGTCATTTGTTTCAGCGGGCTGACAAGGACAGCATTCGCTGGCCGCCTTGAGACCAGGCGATTAAGGTAGTTGATATCGAATGAAGGCGCAAAAGAAACAGACGCGGCTCAACGGGTCAGTCCGACTAAGTGAAATCTACCGGGTGGCGGCGCGGATTATCTATGAGAAGGGCTACGACGCCACTTCGATGAGCGAAATTGCGGATGCAGTAGGCATCACCAAGGCCGGTGTTTACCACCATGTGCGGGGCAAACGGGATCTGCTTTTTGCAATCATGAGCTATGGGTTGGATAGTTTGGAAAACGAAGTGATCACGCCGGCCCGAGCTATCGGCGATGCAGAGCAGCGTTTGCGCGCTATTATCATCAATCACTCGCGTTTGATCACCGATCACAGCATCTCGCAGGGCAACCCGGTGACCATAGTAATAGATGAAGTCGCTGGGCTCACTCCCGCCCATCGACGCAAGATAGATCAGCGAAAGCGGGCTTATGTCGATCTGGTGCGAGGGACGCTCAAGCAGCTTAGAGAAGAAGGGAAGCTGAGGAATGTCGACGTCACAGTCGCGGCGTTCAGCCTGTTCGGCATGATCCTCTGGCTCTCGCGTTGGTATCATCCCGATGGCCCACTGTCGCCTGAACAGGTGGCCGATGAGGTCAGCAAGATTGCAATGGCGGGACTGCTGCGACCCCAAGCGCGTTCGGCCAGGCGCTAATCTAACCGCTGCCTCGCAAACGTCCGTTTCTCCAACCTCACATATCACTATGCTCGCCGAGCCGGCCGACGGACTGCTGGATAAGTACTGACTTCGGGCGGGCAGAAAAATACGCTAGCCTCTTGACAGCAAAACTGACCGGCCGGTAAGTTAGCCACGTCGTTATTCGTAAATCGAGAGAGACGGCTCGCGATCGCCAGGGATCGGCGGGCCTTAGTAGTGAGATCTGAGTCGAACATCACATTGGCGGAGTATGACGCGGCTCTGAAGCAGGTGCTCTAACAGCGTCTATAAAAGAAGCTGCTTGACGCCGAATGCCGCAATGTCCGCGGTGGTCTTCAGGTTAAAAATCTCGCTGATCACTGTCAGGGTGCCTGTGCGGATTTGCATTAGAACAACCGTGCTGAGATCGGACACGCACAGTCTGTTGTTGATGCGTGTCACCAAGTCCATGGAGTCAAGATGAGGCGAGTATCCAGAGAAGCTAGCTGGCATTCGCAACCATGTTGAACCGGACTTTCCTGTCCGCTTTCACTTGAGGGCTCCGATGCCTCTCAAGAAGAGGAGAGAACGCGATGAGAATCACAGGAAGTTTTTTCGCGTGTGTTATCTTGCTGACCCTGTCAGTTCCGCTCATGGCGCAAGTTCAAACCGGAACCATAGTCGGCACGGTCACCGATCCCTCGGGTGCTGTCATACAAAAGGCCACGGTAACAGTGACAAACAAGAACACTGGGGCGTCCCGTGTCATCCAAACCGAAGAGAGTGGAGTGTTTTCTGCACCATCACTGCCACCCGGCACTTATGAGGTTCGCGTCGAGGCTTCGGGATTTGCTGCAAGCGTTCGCTCGGCCGAAGTTCTAACAGGCGCCACGACAACCCTCAACGTTGCGATGCAGGTTGGCGCTGCAAAGGAAACCGTCGAGGTCCAGGCTGAAGGGTCTACCATCAATCTCGAGTCGAACACAGTTCAAGGCGTCGTGACGAGGCGGCAGATCGAAAGCCTACCGCTGAACGGACGGAGCTTCTTAAACCTAGCCCAATTAGAACCGGGCGTGACAGTAACTCCTGGGAATCCCGCCCAATTCAACGCGCAGTTTAGCGTCTCCGTTCTGGGCGGTGCCGCATCGCACACTGCTATCACCGTGGACGGCGGTAATATCCGCAATCCGATAGAAGGCGGCACCGGTCAGAACTTCTCTCAAGAAGTTGTTCAGGAGTTCCAGCTTTCCAGCACGAACTTCGACCTATCAACCGGTATTACGGCATTTGGTGCGATCAATGTCGTGACGCGCGGCGGTGGTAATAATTACCATGGTGCGGGGTACTTCTATTTCCGAGATCACAACATGGGGGCGTATCCGAGCCTGGTTCGGAACACCATTACGAATGACCCGTTCTTCGCGAGAAGGCAAAGCGGATTCTGGGTCGGCGGCCCGATCAAGAAGGACAGGGTTTTCTTCTTTGGCAATTTGGAGTACACGAACCAGTTCGGAGTTTATGTGGTGCAGCCAGACCTTCCATCGGTCGCGGGGTTCGGCACCATCGCTCCAGCGCCCTATAGGGGCAAAACGTTTGGCTTCAGGATTGACGCCCGATTGAACGACAAGCACTCGGGTTTCATTCGTTACTCGCACGACGGTAACAGCAACGCCGGTCCGTTTGGGGTCGCGGTGCCTCCTTCGAACTTCGTTTCAAACAAGAACTGGGTAGACCAATATCTCCTGGGCGTCACCAGTGTCTTGCGCCCGAACCTTGTCAACGACGTCAGGTTCTCGTTCATGTATTGGCAGAACCGGAACATTCCGGCTCCTTGTAGTGGCGATGTCAATGGCAACTGTATCGGCGCGGGCGGACCTGAGATTTTCTACCTCAACTCCGTTAATTTTGCTCTGGGGAATAATTTCAATTCGCCTCAGGGCCGTGATCTGCGCCGCTTCCCACTCTCGGACAACGTGAGCTGGCAGCTCGGCAGTCACCGGGTGAAGTTCGGCGGCGAATGGGAACACTTTTCCGGCACCGGCTACTGGGGATTTTTCGATCCCGCGAGAGCTTACCTTCTTTCGCCCGAGTTCCTTCTCGGGGTCGGCATACCGGCGGCGGTTTTCCCACTCTTAGGCCTGCCGCTTACGATCAACACGGCCGACGACCTCAAGAAGCTTCCGGTGGTGACTTTCCTGCTGGGTATTGGGGATCGAGCACAGCCGTCGTTCCGGCTCGACAAGGCCAAGACAAATGAACGCTTCCATTTCTACGCGCAGGATTCCTGGAAGGTCACACCGCAGCTTACTCTTAACTACGGAATGGGTTGGGAACACGAGTCGAATGTGCTGAACTACGACCTTCCGAAACCAGCAATCCTCGCTCCCATTTACGGCAGCGACTTGAGTCCCACGCGAAAGGAATGGAAGAATTTTGAACCCGCGGTGGGGTTTGCGTGGAGCGTTGGCAAGAGCGGCAAGACGGTCGTCCGCGGCGGGGCCGGTATCTTCTATGATACGCAACTCGTTTGGTGGCGGCTGGGAGAGCGCGCGGTGATTGGGGCTTCCGGCCGGCAATTCATCGGCAACAATTCCGTTACTAGGATTGATGGATCCGGACTGCCTTTCAGCTCTGCGTACCTCAATTCCCTCGCTTACAGGTATGGCACGTTCCTGGCGCAGCTTCCGGCGCTTAGGGCCCAGCAGGACGCAAAATATCCTGGTACTGGAACAGATCCGCAGATTCTGCTCTCCAAACAGGCTAATGCCCTTGGGGCGATTTACCCACACGACTTCCCAACAACTCAGGCTCAGCACTTTAATATAGGTGTTCAGCATGAGCTAGGGAACGGCATGGTGGTTCAGGGAGACTTCGTCTACCGGCACATGATTCACGGCACACCGGGCGGTTTCTTCGGCGCCAGCGTTGACTACAACCGATTCAATTCAGTTGCCGGACCAATAGTCCCGAGGTGCACCGGAACACAAGCAAACGATCCGACAGCCGAGTGCTCCAGCGGTCCGATCAACTTCTGGTGGCCAGGAGCAACATCGAAGTACAAAGCGCTGCTGGTCAAAGTGGACAAGCGTTTCTCGCACCACTATCAGTTCACCGCTTCCTACGCCTTGCAGAGTAGCCACAGCGTACTGGATGTTACTCAGAATCTGAACAACTTCTTCGCGACGTATGGTCCCGATCTGCCGAGGCACAGCCTCAATATTTCGGGGATTGTCGAACTGCCGTGGAAGTTCCAGATTTCGGTGCTTTCCGCATTCCAGAGCCATCCTCCGATAGCTCCCACCATCAGTGGCCTTAGCAATACTGGTAATCTCGACACAACGGCCGGCGGGTATACATCGCTCCTGGGTGTCCTGGGCAAGGGCTACAGCGGCTTCCTCAGCAAGAGCGATCTTCAAAAGCTCGTGAGTCAGTACAATGCCTCTGTTGCCGGGACGCTGACGCCTGCTGGACTAGCAGGGATTGTAGCTAATCAGAAGTATCCGTTAGTCACGCTGCCAGCTAACTACCAACTCGGCGACCTCTTTTCTTCGCAAGATGTTCGAGTCACGAAGACGATCAGCTTGCACGAGCGAATTCAACTTCGGCTAATCGGTGAAGTGTTCAACGTCTTCAACATTAGCAACGTCGCAAACTTCAACTTCGACCTTGTGAGCCCGACTACATTCGGAAAACCGAACGAGCGGGTTGGACAAACATTCGGCTCCGGCGGGCCGCGCGCCTTCCAGATAGCCGCTCGACTGTCGTTCTAATGTTGGAGCTGGTGCAACTGGCTTTAGTTACATTAATGATAGAGAAGGATGTCAACGAAGCTGCGACCGGCAAGGTGCCCGGCCGGTCGCACTTCAGTGAAAAGTTTCGTAGTCCTTCAGGCAGAATCCTCAAATGCGAAATCTCGCGCTTGAAGGCGCGACTGCGAACTTTCTTCAAGAGAGGAATGAACCTGGGAGGAATGAATGATGACTGACAAGATAGCCGACAGAAATCGGCTACATATAGATCGCCGTTCCTTCCTGGCCGGCACGCTCCAACTGACCGGCGTTGCAGCGGCAACCTTGGTAATGCCTCGCACATTGGCTGCTGCTCTGGGCAATGCTGCGGATGGTGTCCCGACACCGGCGGTGTCGATCAGCACCGGGAAAATTCGAGGGAGAAGAGAAGCGGGCGTTAACATCTTCAAGGGTATA
>JADGNW010000156.1 GCA_017883315.1 Blastocatellia bacterium
GATGGGCGCGACACAACCGTCGAAACAACTACCGCAGCCGGCCGATAGCCGTAATCTGAGGGAAGTTGAGCCAGGCTCGAGCAATCGTTGTACACAACCGTTCCTGGCGACGCTCGATGAACAAATGACGCCCGCGAGAACGCTGAATAAGAAAGCGTGCAGGGAAAAGCCGGCGTCCCTGCGGTGATGATCTCCTCGATCGGAATGTCAGCGCGTTCGAATGCCCCGACGATCTCCATCAACTGGTCGTAGCCTTTGTGCGCCACTGCCTCGCGCTGCGGCAGAGCTAACGAAGACAGATGGCCGTCATAGTAATGCAATCCGCGAAAGACCTGCCCGGCGCTCTGAATCGCTCGCGCAAGACCAATGATTTCGTCCACTCGAAGTTGTTCGATCCCGGTCCGATTCATTCCGGGATTAACATCGATGAAGAGTCCAATGCGGCTTCCCTTCCACGGTTCTATCTGCTCGGGACTCTCAACAAGAGCATAGACTGCTGTCTCGGGAAACTGATCCGCGATGGCTCGAACGCGTCGCGCATTTGCGCCGACCATCGGATAAGCGACCACTACATCAGCGGCGCCGGCCTCGCACACGGTCAACATCTCGAGAGAGGTCGAGCACTTGAAGTTCGCAATGCCATGCTCGACCAATCGCCGCATTACGAACCCGAGCTTCGCCGTTTTCACGTGAGGTCGCCAGCGATTGGCGTCGCCGCCGAGAAGCCCCAGCGTCGTACGGATGTTTGCATCGACGATCTCCGGATAGATCGCAAGCGCCGGCGTCATCACGCGCCCAATGTCTGTTATTCGGTAGAGATCCAGAGGGAGTTGAGGAAGCGAGAGACCTTGCGTTTGAGCCGTCATGATCGATCTGAGTTCTACAAGCTTAGAGGGAATGAGGTCAAGCGAATGGTCGGTGCGTCATTCCACTGCCCTGGCTCTCGGGTGAGCCTTGTCATAAACCTGCATCAACTGCTCGATCGACACGTGCGTGTATATCTGCGTGGTAGACAGCCGGGCGTGTCCGAGCAGTTCCTGAATGACGCGCAAGTCAGCGCCCGCCGAAAGAAGATGAGTCGCAACCGAGTGCCGAAGCGAGTGCGGGCTGATGTCCTGCGTCAGCGCGCACTCCTTCACGTACTTGTCGATCAGCCTGCCGATCGAACGCGTGGTTATGCGCGTTCCCTGGTAATTCAACAGGACGGCTTTCGCGTCGCGCTTGTGCTCGGGCGCTTCGGCGAGTAAAGCACCGCGCACTTCGAAGTAAGCCGCTAGCGCTTCTTTCGCTTTTGATCCGAACGGCACGAAGCGTTCTTTGCGGCCCTTACCTCGAACGCGAATCGTTTCGTGTCTGAAGTCGATGTCGTCGAAATTCATGCCGGCGACTTCGGATACGCGGCAGCCCGTTGCGTACAGGAGCTCGAGTATCGCACGATCGCGCTTGCCGAGCACGGTCTCGGTATCGGGAGTCTCGATGAAATGAACGACTTCGTCGACTGAAATCACTTTTGGAAGTCTCTTCTCCAATCGCGGGCTCGAGACCAATCGCGCCGGGTTCATCTCCAACATTTGCTCGCGGCAAAGAAACTTGAAGAAGGTTCGCAAGGTTGCCAACTTTCGCGCGATCGAACTCTTCTTTCGCTTTTCCTGATAGAGCTTCGCCATGTACTCACGAATAGTTATGTGGTCGATTTGACGAATGTCGATGTCGGGCCTCACGCCGTTGGAATCCTTGGGACAGAGGTAGTCATAGAACTGCTCGAGATCGCTAAGATAGTTCCGCAAAGTATGCGGGGACGCGTTGCGTTGATACTTGAGATAGTCAGCGAATCGAGCGATGTGTTCTTGCATACTGAATTCTTGAGCTGATCGGGAGGGGGTTGCTTCAATTCTATAGCTGAGGGCGCGCACGTCAAGCGCCGATTGTAAGACGTGTGGGGTCAGAAGTGTTAGACAGGTGAATAAACAACTCGATCGACCATAGGTTGTGCGCCCAGGTAATCAGGCAAGATGCCTCATTCCTCACTGGTTTGCCCCCTTAGGCATCGCATCGGCTCGGAAGATCCCCGCCTCAAGTCTGAAAGTCAGAGCTTCGCCAAAACAGCATCGCACGTTTCAATTGCTTTCTTTATCTGAGATGGCTTCTTCGCGTAATCAGACGATAGCTTATTTCGTTGTTGTAATTCCTGGAATGTTTCGAGGCTTTGCTGATACCAGCGCCTTGCTTCGCGCCAGTCAGCAACGCGTTTTTCGGTTGCCGCAGTCGAAATGTAATACGCGCCCAGGCTCTCATAGATGCGAGCCAACTGAGTGCGACCTTCCGCGTCGTCGGGAGTAGTTGCAACCAACTCCTGACGAATCGCCAACGCTTTCATATAGCCGTCGAGCACCCCTGCTCTTTCACCGACTTTCAAAGACACGTCGCTGACCTTCATCTGATCTTCGGACACATCGCCGCGTTCGTCTGCGTTTGAAGGGTCTGCAATCGACATGGCTTCTTTGATCGTCAGAGCCTTCTTGTAGTTCACCAAAGCCTCTTGCAGGTCGTGACTATTTTCGAGCATTTCCCCCAGGCGAAAATAACCAACCGACAAGTCGTCACGCGATTCTGAACTTGCGGGATTTGCCACAACTTGTGCTTCGCAGAGGGCGATACATATGCGTTGATTGGCGAGCGCCGCTTTCATTTCTCCGATTGCTTCTTGCAAGAAAGCAATTTTGTAATGATCAATATAAATGTCGCGTCGTGCGAGTGCGTTCGACGGGTCGGCTTTCGCGAGTTCCTCATCAACCACGAGGAGCTCTAAATCAATCCCCAGCGCTCCGCGTTTATCGCCCATCTTCTCCAACACCTCTGCGATTCGTTGTCGCGCAACAGAAACGTCCCGACGCGATTGCGCGTTTGTCTGAGTGACTAAGGGTTCAAGCAGGGCGGATGCTGCGCGCTGGGCGGCCAGTGCTTCTTTCAGATCGCCAGAATCCTTTAGTGCGTCGCCGAGAAAAACGCTTGCGAATGCCAGGTCGCGTTTGAGGAGTTGGTCGTTTGGGCTCGAAGCTGAAAGGCCGTTCGTGATGGCAATTCCCTGTCGAAAATTGTCGAGCGCCTTTGCCAGTTCGCCAGTGGCTTTTAGAGCTCTTCCAATACGAACATGAAGAGTGCTGAGTGCGCGTTCTGCTTCCGCGCTTTTCTCTGAGAGCGAAGCGAAAACGGCGAATGCCTTTCCGTAGTTTTCCAACGCCGCGG
This sequence comes from Blastocatellia bacterium, assembly GCA_017883315.1. Classification (GTDB taxonomy): domain Bacteria; phylum Acidobacteriota; class Blastocatellia; order UBA7656; family UBA7656; genus Onstottus_A. Next base: position 3,247 of record JADGNW010000156.1, read on the forward strand.
GAATGTCGCCGGTGACTTGCGACAACTCGCCAACCGCGCCATAGCTCCGCGCCAGATCGAGTTTCATTTGCGCGCTTGCGTCAGGGCTTGAATTCACTGTCGCGCGAATGGCCAACGCTTTGTTGTGGCTGACGAGAGCTCCCGCGTAATTGCCAAGATTCGCCCGATAAGGGGCACCTTGGACGTCACCCACTTTTTCATAAGCCGAAGCGATCTCGCGTTGCAACGTGAAGTCGCCGGCGCTGTCCGCAGAAAGACTATCGAGGTATTCGAGCGCGTCTTTGACCATTCTCTCCCGGATGGGTGTCGAGCCCGCAAGTTTTTCAATGCCGTCGTGATAGTCAAACAAGACTGCGTTGGCCAGCTTGCGAACCTGATTGAAGCGATGCTCGGCCTTGTCACGCTCTTGCCGCGCAGCGTGAGCTTGCCAGAGCGTGGTCGCCGCTCCGGCCACCAGTGCGATGATGATGAGCACCCCGGCCGCAACACCGGCTTTGTGCCGTGCCATGAACTTGCTCGCGCGGTAAGCCAACGTATCCTGACGCGCGATCACCGGAAGATGCTCGAAGTAGCGCTCGATGTCCTCCGAGAACTGTTCGACGGAAGCGTAGCGCCGTTGCGGCTCCTTTCGCATCGCTTTCAGTACGATGTTGTCCAAATCACCTTCGAGTTCCCGGCGCAGTCGGTTGGGTTCGGAGTCTCGTGCCTTGCTGACTGCTTCCGGTGTCACCGTCACCTCGGTGTTCCCGCCGACGCCTGGAGACGTTACGGTGCGCCCGATCGCAGTACTCGGCTTCGCCGGTTCCTCCTCGCAGATGGCCTCGATGACTTTCATCATCGAAAGGCTTGAGACGCTGTATGGTCGATGTCCAGTGAGCAGTTCGTACAACAGCACACCCAGCGAGTAGACATCGCTCGCGGTGGTGATCGTCTCCCCTCGCGCTTGTTCAGGACTCGCATACTCAGGCGTCATCACTCGCGAAGCAGCTTCTGTGATCTCGCCGCCCTGCGCGTTAGGAGAAAGCAGCTTCGCAACACCAAAGTCCAAAAGCTTCGGAGTTCCATCGGCGGTCACAAGAATGTTGGCCGGCTTTATGTCGCGATGGACTATCAGGTTCTGATGCGCGAAGTGGACCGCCGAGCACACGGTGCGAAACAGCTTCAGCCGCTCGATGATGGTCAGCCGGTGAGTATCACAGTACTCTCTTATCGACTGCCCCTCGATGTACTCCATGACGAAGTAGGGCGCTCCGCTTTCCGTTGTCCCTCCGTCGAGCAGTCGTGCGATGTTGGGATGATCGAGGCCGGCAAGAATCTGCCGCTCACTCCGGAAACGCTGGATGATTGTCTCGTGATCGAAACCGGCAGTGACCAGCTTTATAGCAACGCGCTTTCGAAACTCCTCATCGGCGCGTGCTGCCAGATAGACAGTTCCCATTCCCCCGCGCCCGATTTCACGGATCACTTTGTACGCTCCGAGCCGGAGGTCGATTAATGACGGTGCTTCTGATTCTGAGAGCGCTATCGTGTTTTCGTCGAGCACCGGCGGAGTCTCGATGAAGCTTCCGGCTTGATCAGAGCCCTCAATCAACTTCTCGACTTCAGCCCGCAGCGAAACGTCTCCTCGGCACCCAGCCTCCAGGAAGGCGCCGCGTTCGTTCGGAGGCAGTTCGAAGGCTGCGTGGAACAGCTCATCGATCACTCGCCAGCGTTCAGGATGCATGTTGGCGATTGTCATTGATGGTGGTGTAGAGCCAGGCCTTGGCCAGCTTCCAGTCGCGCGCAACGGTTATCACTGAAACCTTAAGAACCTCTGCGGTCTCTTCGACGCTCAGCCCGCCGAAGTACTTCATCTCCACAACTCGGCTCTTTCGCTCGTCGAATGCCTCAAGGGCGGTCAGGGCCTCATCGAGTTCAACGAGATCATTTGCGCGCTCTTCGCTGAGGGCCACTGCTTCATCGAGCGTAACTCTTCGAGCGCCGCCGCCACGTTTTGCGCGATTGTGGCTCTTCGCGTGATCGACCAATATGCGCCGCATCATCTGAGCTGCCACTCCGACGAAGTGAGCCCGGTTCTGCCACTGAACCTGGTTCTGATCAATCAGCCGAAGATATGCCTCATTGACCAGCGCAGTGGGCTGGAGCGTGTGGTCCTGGCGCTCGCGTCTGAGATACCTCGCCGCGATGGCTCGCAGCTCGGCGTACACGATAGGCATCAACTGGTCCAGCGCTGTCGAGTCGCCGTTACCCCAGTCTTTCAATAATCGTGTGACTTCACTTGGTGAAGGCGGTTGCATCTGATGGCCTTATGCTGCCGAGTTCAGGGGCCTGAAATCGGAGCGGTGAGTATATCACCGAGGCCGACGCCTCGCTAACCGTCGAGAGTCAGACCCCGGGATGCTGTTTATCGGTCCTTTCCCCAACCGGTTGGTGAGGGGATGAAAGTATTTCGAAAGGCTTGTCGCGTTAATGAATGGGAAAAGATGTGAACCAATATGCTTGTGTGTTGTTGATGACAGACCCGTAATTCAAAAGGAGATTCGAAAATGAGTAACTTGAAAAACAATCTAATGACCTCGCTAATTCTCGGCATCCTGATAAGCTCGCTTGTGTTAATCGCTCCGCTTACGGGCAACAGTCAGCCCACTTCCTCTGTTAGCGTTTCGCCAACCACTAAGTGTCCCGATAAGGTTGTGACATCAGTTACGCCAACCACCGGCGATGCGTCTACTACACAAGTACTCGATGTACTGGTTGCCAACGCCACCTACTTCGTGAGCAATGGAGGTGAAGTTTTTTTCCTGTCGTTCGACGCGTGGGCAGTTGACTCAGTCGATCCCAGCAATGTGATAGCTGGAACGACTTCTCAATACCTCTTGCCGGGATGTTGTGTTGATGGATTTAACCCATTGCTAATCAGGGCCAGGTTCAACTTCGGTTCCGCCAATGCATGCAAGACCTTCAAATTCTATGTGAATACAAAATGCTTTGGCACTGCCACAATCGGCCAGAGCGAGCCAGGCGGATCGTTTACACTAGACTGCCCTTCCGCCGCTCTCACCGCAAAGGTCAAGATCAACAAGGGGCCGCGGACAAGAGACGATAAATTCGACGTGCAGGGAACCTTCATCCTGGCCCGCGCCAGCGATGGCATTCATCCGCTCACGGAGGATTTGACTCTTCAGCTCGGAGTCTTCTCCATCACTATCCCGGCGGGTTCCTTCGGGCAAGCAAACCATGGACGTTTTAGGTTCACCGGTTTGATCGGAGGCGTGTTCTTAGATGTAGAGATACGGCCCTTGCGGGGTGGCGGCTTCGATCTGCAAGCAACCGGAGGAAACGCGTATCTGGTCGATGTAGTTAATCCCGTGACGGTAAGGCTCACAATCGGCAACGACTCCGGGAGTACAACAGTCACAGCCAAAATCAAGTGACGCACTGCCGTAAAGCATTGGCTGTCTTCAAGGCCGACCGATATTGAGGCAGACGGGACGCGGGTCTAGTAGTCCCATCATCATCGTGACTGCTGAACTCGCGTTGCCGACCGCCGACTGTTTTCGAAAATGTCCAAGGTTGGATGAAAGTTTCTCGAGAGAGTTGTCGCGTTAGTTAATAGGAGAAGCGACATGAACGCAAGCACACGCAACAGAGCATTGCAGCTCGCGGTGGCAATGGTGATTATCATCGCAGAATCAACTCGCCTGAAGGTAAACATTCATCGTCGAATGCACGATGGGCGGCGTGGTACGTGCGGGACCACTGATGATCGACAACCGTGTTCTCAAGTGAGCGGCGCTTCACTCTTCCGCTAACGTGAGAAATTTTCTGGCTAACGCAAAAGCATCTTGGAGCCCGGAAAGAACCAAATGAAGCGCTGGGCTACCGAGCGGCGCACCTACTGATCAATAAAAAGGAGACCGTCATGAGGATCAAATCAAGCATAGCTATTCGCACAACTCTGCTCATTTCATTGATGGTGAGCGTAACAGTGCTATCAAGCCGATTGCAGGCAGACGTGGGCACCTGCGGAGGTGCAAGCGTTGGGCTGCCGTTCACCGACGTGCCTTCAGGCAACGTCTTCTTCTGCTCGATAGCCGAAGCATATTTTTCAGGGCTGACCAACGGCACGTCGCCGACCACCTACAGCCCCGCAGCCAATGTGCCGCGCGAACAGATGGCGGCCTTCGTTACACGCACGATGGATCAGTCGTTGAAAAGGGGGAGCAGGCGGGCGGCGCTCAAGCAATTCTGGACTCCGACGTCTGAGAATGGACTCGGGACGTTCACGGTGGGAACCAATCCAAATTTGGTCGAATCAGACGGGGCAGACCTCTGGGTGGCGAACAATGGCGGAACAGTCTCGCGCGTGCGAGCGAGTGACGGGAAGGTGCTGGATACGTGGACCGGGGCGACTGGCGCCTATGGAGTGCTGGTAGCAAAAGGAGCAATATGGGTGACTGGGAATCAAAGCCCCGGAAAACTCTACATAATCGGCCCCGGTGACCCGGCGGGCGCGGTCTTTCCGCTGCCCAGCTCAATTGGGGATTTCCCTCAGGGGATAGCTTTCGACGGAGCCCGAATCTGGACGGCAAACCAAGGAGGGTCTATCTCTATCGTGACAATCACCTCGGTTAGCGTGACCGTGAATACCGTCACGGCGGGATTCAGTTCGCCCCGAGGGATTCTGTATGACGGAGCCAACATGTGGGTCACAGATTATGGCGCTAGCGAGCTATTCAAGCTGGACTCAAACGGCGCCATCATCCAAACGGTATTTGTGGGCGCCTTCCCGTTGTATCCGGTTTTCGACGGCACGAATATCTGGGTGCCCAATAGTATCGACAACTCAGTAACGGTGGTTCGCGCATCGACGGGGGTAGTCCTCGCGAACCTGACCGCCAACGGGTTGGCCGGCCCTTCTACCGCTGCGTTCGATGGGGAGCGCATACTGGTCGTGAACTCCGGCGGGTCCAGCGTCTCGCTGTGGAAGGCGGCGGACTTGAGTCCGCTCGGCTCGGTTAGCACCGGTTTGACCGGTCCGTTTGGAGCTTGCAGCGACGGTCTCAACTTCTGGATCACCCTACAGACCACGAATAAACTCGCGCGGTTCTGAATCTCCCACGGGCAAGACGGCTCGCGCCGAGACTTAAGCATATCGGCGCGAGCTACGCGTCTACGCACAAGTAGGCGCACTTCCTGATTGATCAGAAGGAGAACGTCATGAGGATCAAATCAAGCATAGCTATTCGCACATCTGTGCTCATTTCACTGATGGTGAGCGTGACAGTGCTATCAACCCGATTGCAGGCAGACACCGGGACCTGCGGAGGGCAGAGCATCACGCTACCTTTCACGGACGTGGCAGCGGGCAACATCTTCTTCTGCTCGATAGCCGAAGCATATTTTTCAGGACTGTCCAACGGCACGTCTGCGACCACCTACAGCCCCGCAGCCAATGTGCCGCGGGAGCAGATGGCCGCGTTCGTCACTCGCACGATGGATCAGTCGTTGAAACGAGGAAGCAGGCGGGCGGCGCTCAAACAATTCTGGACTCCGACCTCCGAGATCGGCCTCGGGTTGACCACGGTGGGAACCGATCCAGATTTAGTCGAATCAGACGGGGCAGACCTCTGGGTGGCGAATTTCACTAGCGGCACAGTCTCGCGCGTGCGAGCGAGTGACGGGAAGGTGCTGTCGGAGTCGACCGGCGCGACTGGTGCCTTCGGTGTGCTGGCAGCAAAGGGAGCAATATGGGTGACGGGAATTACAAGCCCCGGAAAACTCTACATAATGGACCCAAGCGTGGGTGCGGTCTTTACCCTGACGAGTTCTCTCGGGAGTTTTCCCGGCCAACTATCTTTCGACGGAGCGCGAATCTGGACGGCAAACCAAGGAGGGTCTATCTCTATCGTGACTCTCAATCCGCTTAGCGTTAATACCCTCACGGCGGGGTTCACTGAGCCCGTTGGGATTCTGTATGACGGCGCCAACATGTGGGTCACAGATGCCGGAAACCAAAGGGATCCTGGCAACCTATTCAAGCTGGACTCAAACGGCGCCATCATCCAAACAATAACTGTGGGCACCTTCGCGAAGTTTTCGGTTTTCGACGGCACGAACATCTGGGTGCCGAACTATGGCTCGAACACAGTAACGGTGGTTCGGGCATCGACGGGGACTGTCCTAGCAACGCTGAGCGGCAACGGGTTGAATTTTCCGCAGACAGCCGCGTTCGATGGCGAGCGCATACTGATTACGAACCAGCACGGGAACAGCGTGTCGCTGTGGATGGCGACGGACCTGAGTCCTCTCGGCTCGGTTAGCACAGGTTCAGGTACCGGTCCGTTTGGAGCTTGCAGCGACGGCCTCAACTTCTGGATCACGTTGACCGACACGGGTAAACTTGCACGGTTCTGATTCTGAGCAGACTTACAAAAGAGAAATCGCAATGAATATTACCGCAAGAATGGCTTCGGATGGAGCCCGAACACTCAAGGGAGAGTAACCATGAAATCTACCATAGCAATAAACTTGACTCTGATCTTCGCCCTTCTGCTGCCCGTTCCTGCGGCCTTTGCCGACGATCAGGAAAAGGCTCAGAAGAAGGCTCTCGAGCAACAAGCCAATGAACTGATCAAGGAGGCCAAGGACCTCGAAAAATCGGGCCAATTACTGGAGGCCCGCTCCCGCTATGCCGGTTCGCAGGCCTTCTGGGAAACCAAAGACGCCGTTCAGGCAATCAAGCACATCGACGAAGTAATTCATAACCGGGTTAAGGATGGGCTTCGCCAGGCTCACAAGCTCTACGATCAGGGTCAGTTCAAACCTGCGGCCGAAGCGCTCGAGAGTGCCTCAAAACTAGGGGAATCGACCGCGATTCTCTCCTATGATTTGGCTCTGTGCTATCAGCGCACAGGCGACACGGCTGCCTCACTGGCCTACCTGGATCAGTCGACGAGCGCGACCCACGATCCCAAACTGAGACTAAGACTACAACAATTGCGATCTGCCCTTGTCACCGGCGAGCAGCCGATAGCTTTGAAAGACGCCGACCGCACTCGAATCGACAGCGTCAACGGTCTGGTCGATAGCATCGGCTTTGAAGCTTCCCTCGACGAGGGGCCGCCCTCGCTTCAGCGCGAACCTGAAAAGCCGGGTTCTCCCGCGGTCCCCGCCGCGCTCAGCAGCAATGCAACAACGAGTTCCCCGAAGACATCGCGCCGCAGTTCGAGCCTGTGTCAGACGCTGAAGAGCCTGGGACCCATTACAGCGAACAGTCCCAGCTATGCTTTCGATCTCGCGAACTGCGCCGAAGACAACGATAGACCTGCTGAGGCTTCCGAACTTCTGACCCGTTATCTTCAGATGGCACCCAAGGCCGCCGACGCCGATCGGGTACGGCTGCGGATCGCGGACTTGAACGCGCTGGCCCAACTGCCCGAACAGAAGGGCGCCCAGGTCCGGACCATTTACGCATCGGCGTCCCGCTCGCTCGAAGAGCGGAATTACGAGCGCGCACTGGTCGAATTTCAGAAGGCCGCCGCAACGGATCCAAGCTTCGCGCCTACCGAGTGGAGATTGGCATTACTGAATGAAGCCATGGGCAATGTCGATCGGGCGAAAGAGCACTTCAATCGATTTAGTGAAATGGAATCCGACGCCGCCGCTCGAGAAGCCGCAGGCCTGCACCTCGAAACTCTCGCAATCAAACGCGAAACATATGACCAGGAGGTCGCCGCTGCAGAAGGGATACTCTCAGAGTTACTCAATCGAGCAATGAACCTCACGTTCAACGGAATGGAGGACCGTTCCGCTCTTTACAAGCAGCGCGCCAAGGCAACCAAGAAGCTGTATAAGAAAAACCAACGCCTGGATCGTGTGGGAGGATTCTCAATTCCCTTTGCGTATGCCAAGCAACAGTTGACTGAGGCGGCCGATCATCTGGCGACGGCTCTCGCGCTATTCCCGCTAGGGGCCGAAGCCAACGAACTAATGGGGCTGGTTTTCCTGCAGGCCAACGATGGGCGTTCCGCGATGCGCTGCTTTGATGCGGTTGCCGGTCAGAATCTGCCGGTATCATTTTACGCAGAGTTGCGCGGCCGCAAGCAGGACCACGCCGTCAAGTGCGAACTCGGGCGTGATCGCATAAAGCTCATCTTCTTGTCCTCGTACGACAAGAAAGCCAAACCGACTGCTCCGGCAAAACCGGCTGCGGAAGATGGTTTGGGAGACCTGGTGATTGAGCCGGGCTCTTCCAGAGAACAGGACTTTGAATCGCTCACACTAACGCTCGCGGAAATCAAGAAAGTCGAAACCAAGAACGGACAGCTCCTGTTGAAGCTTGCGAAAGAAGAGGTCACGCTGTCGCCCATCTATATGGCCGCGACTACACCCACCGAAGGGCCCCAGGGACGCCGATTCGCCAACAACTACACGCGGCTCTTCGTCCGTTATCCGGGTATGGAAGATTCCAAGCTTGGGAACGAAGGGATGACCGGCGCCGAGAAATTCAAGCTCGCCTACGACATCGCTAATGCCGGAATGAACATCGCAACCAACCTAAACCCGATCGGTTCGGTGAGCGCATTGCAGAGTTTCATCAAGATTGCGCGAGAAATCCATGGCACGGTCAAATCATTGCGGGTCAACTTCGCGGCCTGGGAAAGAACCTTTGAGGACCAGCAAGCTTTGCAAACCGGCAGCGCCTTTAGACCGATTCCGACTGCCCAGGTCAGCCTGACATTCCTTGAAGAAATCAAATGATGATCACCGCAGCCCGCACAGTGGTGCGCCGCTTACTCTGAGCAAGAGTAGCTTAGACTGTCCAGTCTGCGCATGAGTGTGACTACCGCAGACTGGACAGTCTACGGTACACACATCCCTACTTACTCGGCGCAGGAGGCGGCACTGCTGGCGAACACGTACAGGCATTATTACTCATGTTTCTGTCCGTGATCTGCACTACGAACCCTCCTCCTAACTTCTGGATGAAAGCCGTTCCCGAACCCGCTCCGCTGTTCGCCGAGGTGTCTCCCTGGATGTGCACCTTGCGGGTCCCCTTCGTGTGGTCGATCTGGAAGTTGCACCCGTGCGCGACCAACGTCCCTGTCCCGCTCGCGATCGGCACTCCGTTCTGACAGAACAGGTAGTCTCCCGTCAGCGCGTTCACGAACACCACGTTCCCATCGCTGGAGTCGTCCTGCAGGCAGAAGCTGAAGACGTTCACCGGGAACGTGCATATCGCCGTGTTCCCTGAACTGTCCGTAGCCGTGCACGTCACCACCGTCGTACCCGGCGGGAATATCGATCCCGACGGCGGGTTGCACACGACCGTCGGCGGCGGCGGGCAGTTGTCCGTTGCCACCGGCGTCGTGTAGGTCACAATCAAGGTTGTCGTGAACGGACACGACGCCTGCCCCGCCTTCGTGATCCCAGCAGGACACCCGTTCGGGAACACTGGCGGTTGCGTGTCGTTCACCGTCACCGTGAAGCTACACATCGACATGTTGTTCGACGAGTCCTTCACCGAACACGTAATCGTAGTCGTCCCCTTCGGGAAGATCGTCCCCGACGCCGGACTGCAAGTCGGCGCGCCTACACCCGGACAGTTGTCGCTCACCAC
>JADGNW010000157.1 GCA_017883315.1 Blastocatellia bacterium
CCGGATCGAGCGTGCTTGATTTGTGCTGCGGCCCCGCGCGCCTGTATCACCGCTATCTTCGATCGAAAGCCGTTCAATACACCGGACTGGACATCAACGCGAACTTCATCGCTCGATTGACTAGGCGAGGCGGCAGCGGACAGGTGTGGGACCTGCGAAGCAACGAACCTTTGCCATCGGCGGACTACGTAATCATGCAGGCGAGCCTTTACCATTTTTTGCCGGACGCTTCACAGGTAGTCGATCGAATGCTGCAAGCCGCGCGAAAGCGAGTGATCATCGCCGAGCCGATTCGCAACCTGGCGACGAGCGACTCGCGATTGCTCTCGCTGCTCGGCCGATGGTTTACCAACCCGGGCGTGGGAGACCACAGCCTGCGCTTCACCGAAGCAAGCCTCGCGGACTTTTTTTCGGGTTACGCCTCGCGCGTAGTCGAGTCCTTCAGGATTGCCGGAGGCCGCGAACGGGTCTACGTGCTCAATGCCCAGATAGCGCAGGCGTGACAGAGGCGTTCACGCGCAAATACCACCAACTGCGTTGGTGGGATTTCCGGCTCAAGATTTCTGTGTCATCTGCTTTTTTCGGGAACGTGCCTAGGAACGCGTCAGCCGGCGTTGGTCCTTTTCACATCCGCCCTTGTTGCTTGCGCACGTAGATGTCGTACCCCGGCAAATCGAGGCGCTCGTAATGCTGTTCCACTAATCGTCTCAACTCGTGGCGATGCGACACTCTCTGCAAGCGCGAAAGAGCGACGATCTTCGGCGCGCTGGACTCTATCTCATCAACGAGCGCTGCGAACGATCCGCCGTATCTCTGTGCCGCGACGGAGTCGTCTTTCCCCGCGTCGATAAAGACGTAAGGGTTCAAGTTCGGTCTGTTCAACAACACAAGGATCTCAGTCGTTCCGTGCACGTAGATAGTTTCAGAGCCGCTCAAGAGGCTCGAAACGGCTTCAAATGTTTTATCCTGGTCTTGCAGAGTCAGGATCGACTCGAAACGGTACGCAATCGCGCGGTATCCGACAATGCTCAACAGAAGGACGAGCACTATGTTGAGCGCCCAGTCGACGTTTCTGTTGCCAACAGACTCGCTCTTCTTGACTATTCGCGCCAACTCGACAATAGACCATCCGAAGAAGATGCCAACAAACGGAAAGAAGGGAATCAAGTAGGGACCTGCATTAAACCTGATGAGACAAGCGGCGAAATACACAAGCGGCGCAATTACGATTGCGTCTCGAAACAGCTCCGAAGACTTGAGCGCGCTGATTCCTCTTAGCCTCTCGCGCAAGCGCTGAACGCCAAACGAGACAAAACCTGCAAGGCTCAGAACAACCAGCACGATATCAACCTTGTAGATCTTCAGCACTACACCCAAGAGGTGGCCGAGCGGATTGCCCTCGCCCTCGAGCGCTTTCCGCGAATAGATGCTGTAATTGAAAACCACCGTCCAGGTCCAAAGTTCGCCTAGAGCGCCTATCGAGCGAAAGTAGAGTAACAGTGCCGCCAGTGGAATCGCAGCGCCGGCCAGCACCTTCAAAGCCCGAAGGTCGCGCCATGTCGTAAAGTATCCGGAGAAGATGAGAAAGGCTACACCGGTGAACAGCAAGCCGGGCTGCCAGCACAAGCACGACAGCATCGAGCAGAAGCCTGCAAGGAACGGCCGGTTCTTTGCGATCAGCAGCAAGGTGAGCATTCCGAACAGAATCATCGGCAACTTAGGTTGTCCGCCGCCGACGGTCCAAAGCGAGAAGTGCTGCGAGATCAGCATGCTCAGCAGTGCCAGCAATGCCGCGAACCGATTACGCAGATACGCTTCGGCGACGAGGTACACTACTACCGACAACAATCCCGCGAGTAAGATATGCAACAAGCGCGCGGCGATGATGTCTCTGACGCCAACTGCTCTTCCCGCTTCCATCGCGAGCGCGCTCAGGTAAAAGCTTCCGGGCGCTTTGATGTCTATTTCATCCCTGTACGGCGTCTGGCCTCGCACAATCAACTGTGCGATGTAGTCGTAGACCGCTGAATCTCCGGCTTCGGCCTGGCTGAACGGACGATACATGAACATCACCGCCACAGTGAGCACGAAAGCAGCAACCGCGAGCGTCGCAGTGCTGCGCCGGTCGATGAACTGCGTCAAGGCGCTGGCAAGCCGATGATGGACCTGTACGTGTTGAAAGTGAATTGCGTCCATGAAGGGGTTCAGAGTTCGCTAATCTCTCGAATGCTTATTCGCGAAACATACAGCGGGTCCGCCGATTTGTGCGTTAGCGCACGAAGGAGAATCTTCACGCGTTCCGCCGCGAACGTTCTAAACAATTCGCTGATGCGCTCTCCACCGCGAAGCTCAACCTGTTTGATCCAAAGCCCGGTGCCCTCCTCCATTACTACTGCTTCCCATTCTTCAGACGACTTCGAATCCAGCACCAATTCGTATGCGGTGGAATGCTTCAACTCGACAGTGCACAACTCTGTGAACGCATTCTCGCCCGACTTTCCCTCGCCGGACTTAATCACGAGACCTTCGGTCGTCACTGAAGGATTAGCCATCTTCGCAGACCCGCTAAGATCCGTAGCCGTCGCCGACCAGACTTCACGTGCCTGGTCGATTTGTTCGCCACTAACGTGTCCGGCCCACCGCCGAAAGAAATGATAGCGCTTTGGTTCTGTCACATAACGCGCATCGTTCCCGGTGTAGTAGACGAGGAAGTTACCGTAGGGAGTGTCGGTGAGTTCCCCTAGAAGACGGTGCTGTTGCTCGAGGTCTCGCCCCCAATAGTCCGGGCTCTTTGGGCGCACGATCAAAGCGTAGTCTTTGCCGTCTATGTCTACGGCCGCGGCCATACGTCTATCAATGTTAGCAAAACAACGGTCCTTCTCGGGGAATGCCAGCCACATGACCGGTGTTCTCACCGCGACGGGACAGAGGTCATCCGGCACGACGCTCCGCAGCACGCTTTTCATCTCTTGGAATGAGGCGAGCGCGGGATTGCGGACTTCTCTAATGTACGCGATCTGCTGTCTCGCGAGCAGAGATCCATAAGCAACCACAGCGACAGCCACGGCCGCGAGGGCCGCTCGATGGATCAACCGAGCGGTGTGGGACTGCTTCGAGCGCAACCGCGCGATCAAACTCACACCGTCGACGAGCATCACCCCTACGCAGAGTCCAAACCACGTGACCAGGTGTGCGTTGTAGAAGCCAGCCTTGTGAGCTACGTTGGCGAAGAACAGCAGCATCACCACGGTGACGATTAGCAGGCGCACGCGCGGCTTGCTCAGCGCATTTCCCTGCTTGATGTGATGCGCACATCGGGCGATCAAATAAATGACGGCGATGATCGTCAGAAGCTGAAACAAGTAAAGCAACGTTCGAGGGACATTCGGAAACGTCACATCGTATGCCGAATACCACCTGACGTAACGAGTCGGTTCGTCAAGCAGGTTAGCCCACCAGCCCGAAAGCGTAAACACGCCGAAGTGGTGCTCGTCTCCCCGGTACTGCGCCAGAAAATTCTTGAAGTCAATGATGTCGTAAACAATCTCGTACGACATCACTGCGAGCGCGCCGCCCGCGAATTGATAGAGTTTCTTTGATGCAAATACGCGCCAGCCGTCCCTCAACAGCATCAACAAGCAGATCGCTCCAAGCATGTACAGAATGGTCGTGTGACACATCACGCCGGCGCCGGCCGCCAGCCCCGACGCGACATACAGCCTACCGCTCTTGCGCTGCCCGGCGAGGTCGTAGAGATAAAATGCCAGCAGCGCCAGCGCCTCGGCCCCGTAGTCGTTTCTCAACAGCCGGCTGCGTTCGAGCACAGTCTGGTCCGACGTGATCATCGACACGGCGATAAGTCCTACTCGCCAATCGAACAACCGCCTGCCGATCAAGAAGACCATCCACACCGTCAGCACGACGGTGATCAGATTGAATACGCGGCCCTGGAGTACTCCGAAGCCAAACACCTTTAGAAAGGCACTCAATCCCAGGAAGAAGAGCGGAGTGAATGAGTGCCAGACGTTTTCTATGTTGCCGCCCATGTAGCGGTACATAGGAAGCGCGAGCTTCCCTCGGTTGAGCATCTCGTAAGGAACCTGAAGGCTATACGCCTCGTCGATCTCATACACTGGAACCGTGGCCAGTCGTTGAGCTGCGACGAACACGAACCCGCCGATTACCAGGGCAATCAGAGCTAGGTCAAGACGAGGTTTTAAGGTCATAAAGGTGTTCGCGAATCACGGGACGCTGGGAACAAATATTCGGTGCAGAATTGGTACATCTATGAAAAGCAACGCGATCATCATTACTGCGCAGCAGACTATAGCCGCCATCAGCCGAGGCTCGCGATACAGTCCCTCCGGCCGCTGCACTGCGCTATCTTCTTTGAACGCTAATGAGAGGTAAATCGCCATCACCAGTGCAACAAGCGGAAACGTCAAGATCAACTCCAGCCGATATCTCATGATGAAAGCACCGAAGAATAACATTGCCTGCGACGCGTAGAAGACGATCGATACGAGTAACCGCTGCTCATTGTAAAACCCGAAGGACTTGCGATAAGCCGCGCTCCGCGCGTCATCATTAATATCTCGATATTCCGCAAACCGCTTGATCGCCATGAAGTAGCAGCCGATCATCCAGTAGCTGATCAGCAAAGACGCCGGAGGAATCGGGTGAGCGCGAGTGATGTACCAACCGGCAAGCATGCGCAGCGGATTGTTGATCGACTCCGATAGCACGTCCAGATACGGCAGGTCCTTGCTTCTTATCGGCGGGATGTTGTAAACGCAGCCCATCACCCATAGCGCAAGCATCGTCAAAGCGAAAGGAATTGAAATGATCAAGCCCAATCCGATCCCCGCGACCATTAGAACAATCCACTCGAAATACGCCAGGGGAATGTTGACTTCACCTGAAGGCACCGGGCGATTGCGTTTCAATGGGTGCTCGTGATCAAACGCCGCATCAAGCAATTCATTGAGCACATAGTTGCTTGACGCCACCAGGCAAACCGACAGTAGCCCGATCAGGATGTGCCAGGGCAACGCATTCGTCACCGTAGAGCGATCAATGCTGATCGCAACGACTATCCCCGGCAAGACGAACACGTTCTTGATCCAGTGATCTACGCGGGCAATCTTGATATGACCGCGCAACGACGGTTGTTTTCGAGCGGGCGATGGCTGCACACCAGTTTGGGAATCTAGTATCCGCATAGACCGTTAAAGATGCGAATCGGCGCCTATTCGATCTTACGAACGTACACCGAATCATGAGCGAACTCGAGCGGGAGGCTGACGTAATGATCCGCGGCCCACTGTAGCAGATCATCCCGATGCGTCACCGTGCGCAGCCGAGACAGAGCTATGACCTTCGGAGCCTGTGCTCCCATCTCGTCGAGAATTGCCTTAAACCCGCCGGGTACTTTCGAGCCTATATACTCGTCCTTACCATAAGGCAGAAAAATATATGAATTCATGTTGGGTCTGTGGAGAAGCACCAACAGCTCCACCGTGCCATGAACGTATATCTTGTCATTTGGTCCAAGGTTGTCTGAAACGACTTTGAACGCAGTCTCCTGGTCCTGCAGCGTTCGGCCAGGATCGATCTGGTAACCTTTAGCGTGATTAATCACCGACAGAAGAATTAGAACAACGGGAATCACAGGCGCCCACTCAATCACCCGAGCCGCAAACGCACGCTGCTTAATGAAAGGAATCGCAACGAGAGTCCGCGCAATTGTTACTACAAAGTACCCGGCAAAAATGCCGATGAATGGAAAGAACGGAATCAGCCCCTCCTCACCTTGCCAGTTGACTACGCAAAATCCCAGATGAACCAGCGGAGGAATCAGGATTGCGTCTCTGAACAGGTCCGACACTTCGACTATTTTTCTCTCTTTGAACCTTGTCCACAGACGGCTAATCGCGTACCCCCCGAATCCGACGATGCTCAGCTTGACCCATACAATGTTCGCCCCCATCGCAAGGCTTGCCAGCCTCCAGACCTGGGCCAGAGCGACGCCGGGCGGAACGTTTGCTTCCGGCATGTAGACCGTGTAGTTGTAGTGAACAGTCCAGGTCCATAAATCGCCCAGAGCGCCGGCGAAATAAGAGTACGCTATGACAACTGCAAGAGGTATTGCCGCGCCTGCCACAACTTTGAGCGCGCGCAGATCTCGCCAACTGGTCAGGTAACGAGAGAACATCAAAACTGCTACGCCGGTGAACGCCGATCCCGGCTGCCAGCAAATACACGACAGCATCGAACACAGACCGGCCCAGAAGGGTTTGTCTTTGGCTATCAAAAGAAGCGTCATCATGCCGAATAAGATCATCGGCAACTTCGGGGGTGTACCTGCGATCATCATTTCGGCAAACCGCTCGGATACCAACGGAATCGAGAAGGCGATGATCCCAGCGATCCGGCTGCGCAGGTAAAGCTCGGCTACAATGTAGGTGATCGCGCATAAGACACCGACAAGCAAAATGTAAAACAGCCGTACTGCCAGAATGTCATGGAGCCCCGCCGCTTTGCCGATCACCATCACGAGGGCGCTCATGTAAAGACTGCCTGGACCCTTGCTGTCGATAACATCTCGATACGGAACCTGACCGCGGACAATACCTTGCGCCATATAATCGTAGACCGCGGAGTCGCCACTCTCCATTTGGCGCAGCGGACTGTACATCAGCATCACCGCGACGCCGATCAGGAAGGCAGCGACTGGGATTGCCATCGCTGGTTTGATTCCGGCGAGCCGCGCGCCCAGCGCTTCGTAGCGCCTCGTTTTCCGCGCTGTAGTCACTGACGCCTCATGAGATGCCGCCTCCGACATTCAATCTTTCCCTCTTTACTCGAGACTGTGTCCGCGCAACTCGCCGAAGAACTGATAGCGCTTCGGCGCAAGCGTGAGATAGCGCGGATCATTGCCTGTGTAATATATCAGCAGGTTTCCGTAAGGCGTCTCTCTCATCTCGCCCAGCAGATGATAGTCTCGGGGTCCCGCTTCATCCGAATCCGCGTCGGGCCTGGAGCGTTCGGGCAGCGCGTTGAGCCGCGTCACAAGCGCATACTCTTTGCCGTCGATATCCAGAGCCTCTTTCATTCGACTCTCGATCGTCGCGAAGCAGCGATCCGTTTCGGGAAACGCCAGCCACACGCTTGGGTTCTTGACAGCCACAGGGCAGAGCCCGTCAGGCACGATGCTTCGAATCACCGTCGTGAACTCTTCGAATGAAGCGAGATCAGGATTACGAACTCTTATCGAATACTCCCGGTACTGACTCGCAAGCTGAAGGCCGTAGCCCGTCGCGGTTAGCGCGATCAACGCGACCGCCACTCCGTGCGCCAGCCTCGCGTGTGGCATTGTCTCGCGGCGTAAGCGCGAAATCCAATCGAGGCCGTCTCGAGCCAGGATGCCAACGCACAGCGCAAACCACGGCGCGAGGTGCGCAAGATAGTAGATCCTTTTGTGACTGACGATCAGCGCGTGGAACAAGACAACTACCAGTGTGACGATGAAAGCGCGCACCTTCGGATCGGACATGATACCAGCGCGCTTGATGCGCCTCGCACATTGAACGACCAGATAAATGATCGCCACTACGGCAAGCGCTTGAAAGACCCGAAGCGTAATTTGAGAAAGCCCGGGAAACATCAGGCCGCCTGTGTACCACCTTGCGTAGCGTGACTTCTCTTCCAGAAGGTTCTGCCAGAATCCCGAGTATCCGAGAACTCGGAAATGAAGCTCGTCGCCGCGGTTCTGCAACTGAAAATTCTTGTAGTCAATTAAGTCGTACACTATTTCATAAGCCATCACCACGAATGCGCCGCTCGCGAATACGTACAGATTCTTCGAACGGAACGCGCGCCAACCTTCTTTGAGTAAGATCAACAGGCATATCGCGGCAACCATGTAGATGACGTTCGTATGGCACATCACGCCGGCTCCCGCGGCGAGTCCCGACGCCGCCAGGAGCCGGGAACTCTTACGTCGCTCTGCCATCTCGTACAGAAAATAGGCAAGCAACGCGAAGGTAGCTGCGGCGTAGTCGTTGCGGAGCAAGCGGCTGCGCTCCAGAAAAGTCTGGTCTCCGACCAGCATCACCACTGCTATGAGGCCGGCTCGCCAATCAAACAGCTTGCGGCCTATCAGGTAGACCATCAGCAACGTCAGCGCTGCAGTCATCAGATTGAAAGCGCGGCCTTGAGCGATGCCGAATCCGAACAACTTGAAGAATCCGCTTAGGAGCAGGAAGTACACCGGAGTAAACGAGTGCCAGACATTTTCTATGTTGCCGCCAAGATATCGCAGCATCGGCAGCGCGAGCTTTCCGCGCTGAAGCATCTCGTAAGGGACCTGGAGCGTGAAGGCTTCGTCACCTTCCGGAACAGGGACCACGCCGAGACGCTGCGCGGCAACAACCACGAATCCACTGATGACAACCGCAACCAGCGCGAAGTCCAGATTCGATTTGAGGGCTTTCATCGACGTTACTTCTCCGCAAGAGTGATCACTGACAGCCCAAACGGAAACGCCATCCGGCGGAGCATCCGCGCTTCGAGTTTGAGCGCCGCACCCAGCAGCGTGTTCAACCATCGCGGCACCGGCTTCACATCAGATTCGGTGCTTCCTCGCAGCTTTGACAACAGCCGGTGAGGAGCGGCCACCCAGAACAACAGCGTGTTCGCGTAAGTGGACCGCCTCGGTTTGAACCCGTGCGCGCGCAGCAACCGACGCAAGTCGGTCAGCGTGTACCGCCGATGAGTGCCAACTGCAACGTCGTGCGCGCCGCGCATCCACTGATAGGCAGGCTCGCGAATAAACAGCAAGCCCCCGGGCTTCAGCACGCGATGCATCTCAGAGACGGCATTGCTGGCCTGCTCATCGTTCAGTTGATAGATCACGTCAAAGCACGTCACGAGATCGAACTCGTTTTCTCCGAACGGCAGCTTATCCGCAGTCGCTAACGCAACGGTGTCAAGTCCACGCGCATGCCAGAATGCGGCGGCGTGATGCGAGAGATCCACGCCATCGGCCTCCGCGAACTTGAAGCGCTCGCGTAACCAGACGAGCGAGTACCCCGTTCCACAGCCCAGGTCTAACAGCCGCTGATTCTTCTTTTCTGCCAGAGCGGGGCCAAGCAGCGAAGCCGTGATCCCGCGCATCCCCTCGTACCACCAGAGGCGCTCCTCCAGATCAAACATCGCCCGGTACTCTTCGTCTCGCATATATAAAGGATGACGGATTTGGGATAAGAACGTTCTATTCTTTCTGGGCCTCTTCTGACACGGAAATGGCTTTAGAAGCCTGTTCTGCGGGATGTACAATCTGCGTACGGCGCATTACGACCAGCCGCCACCAAAGGCTGCTGAGGTCTCGAAACGTTTTAAACAGGCGCTTGAAGTTGAAGAACTGCGACTTGCCATAGGCCCGATGATAATGATTGACCGGCGCTTCGGCGAATCGAAGCCCGGCGTCCTGAAAGCTCTTTATCATCTCAACGCAGATGGTTCCACTAGTCGAAGAAAGCCGCACGCGGTTGTAACTGGAACGGCGCACCAGCCTGAAGTCACAGTCCACGTCCCTGATCTTTATTCCGAACGCCAGCCGCACGAACCAACAATAGATCCGCCCGACCATGATTCGATGAAACGGATCGGAGCGGCTGATCTTGTAACCATTCACGATGTCCACGTCGCTGGTCATGAGCGCAGCTAGTTTTTCCAACTCGCGAACGTCGTATTGCGCGTCACCATCCGTGTAGAAGATCCACTCCTTGGACGCGTTGTCAAACCCGGTACGCAGCGCGCTGCCGTATCCCCGGTTCGCCGGATGGTGCACCACTCGAAGCCTTGGATAGACGGACTGCAGCTCCGACAGAACCAACGCGGTGTGATCACCACTACCATCGTTGACGACGATCACCTCGTAGTCATCCGTCAACTGTCTGAGGGTCCGGTCAGCAAGCACGACCATGCTTGCGATGGTGCCGGCATCGTTATACGCGGGAAAGAAGACGCTTATTCCGGGATTGTTTCTCATCTCTTGGCTGGCGCGGGTAAGCTTCGCTATTCTGTGCCCGACTGGGCCCGCCTCGTCTCCCATATTATCTGATTGGCGGTGTTGGTCACGTCTTCAGAAGCGTAGAACGGATCACTGAGGGCTTCGTCCAGCGGTATGAATCGAACACCCATCGCTTTGCACCACTGCAGCAGCTCACTCAACAGGTCACAAGTGAGCTGGCTCGCCCCGATTGACCATATCTGTTTGACGTCGCGGCCGGCAATTTTCCGGGCTGCCGCGCGCGCCTTTGTTGTATTGTCGAGCAGCAGGGACTTGAAAGTGGCCGATATAAAGTTCGCGCAAATGACATCTCCGCGAGCCAGCGCCGAGCAGTACGGTTGACTGAAATAATCATCGCGGGAATTGATTGTCGCCGGAACTTCAACGTAGCCGCTCTGCTTCAGATAGGCTCGCACTTCTCGTTGCCTTTGCTCGTCCAAACCAAGCTTCAGAGCGGGATAACGAAAATACTTCTGCTTCCTTTCGAACTTGACCCACAACGGCGCCAGCGCCTGTTCGTTCTTATCGAGCGCGCTGATAAACTCCTGCGCGCTCCTCTTCTTAACACTCAATCCAGCGTAGGTCATGTTTCCAATAAGATTGCCGCTGCGAAGCCATTCCTCCTGTAGCTGCTGGTCCAGGGATTCACCCGCGAGGAAGTCTACCGTCGGCGGGAGCGAGTTCTGTTTGAGCGCCGCGATCAGCTTCTCGAAGTTCTCGCGCGAGTTTTCGGTATAGCACCAGTCATCAAGGTCCCGCTCGGGATCAGCTTTGCTTCGCACCATCCAGTTCAGGGTCAGCGCGATCTCCATGCCGTTCAGCGCGCCTTCATCACCGGACTGCTTCGTGCGGGCTCGCAGTGAGGCGGCCACTACGGGAATTGCGTTGAGATCTTCCTGGCATCGCGTCATTTCCGGTTTTGAGGTCTGCGTATTCCGTGAAGCTGAACAACCGGCGGACAGAAAAAGCAGAATCAGCATTATCGCGATTATTGAAGAGTGTTTCATTTATGATCGAGAAGTTGGTCAAAGGTTCGTCATTCTACAGGGCTCCAAAAGCGACGAGCAAGCGGCGAGCAAGCTAGGCGCGTCCGTGACGCTTGGAATTATCGGTTGCGGCGCGCAGCACTGCCGGTTTCTCGGTGTTATGAGGACTGGTGCTTCCTGGTTCCCCAATTCGAGAGATCGCGCTAAAGACCTCGTCCGCTGCGATCGTCATCAAGCAGTCGTGATGAGAACACGCGTGCACCTGGTCGTCGCCTTCCAGCTTGAAACAAGGACTGCACGGAAGCTCATGCCGAATTACCACGTTCCGCTCGCCAAGAGGCGCGGTGCGCCGGATGTCAGTCGGACCGTAGATCGCTACGACTGGCGTTCCGACCGCAACCGCAGTGTGCATCAGCCCGCTGTCGTTGCAGACAAGCAGATCGCACTGCTCGATCAATGCCGCAACTTGCTTCACAGAAGTTTTTCCGGCGGCCAGCGAGATTCTGCCTTTCAGCCCGCGCGCCATTTCCTGAATCATCGCCTCCTCGATGGATGAACCGAACAAAACGATATGAGAATCCGGATGGTCGATCGTCACCCTTCTGATCACCTCGCGATATCGCTCGATAGGCCATTGCTTCCATCGCATGGCCGGTGACGTTCCCGGTTGAAAACCAATTGTCACGCGGGCGGTTTCTTCAGATCCGTTCCGAAGAAAGCGCCGCGCGAACGCTCGGTCTTCCTCACAGAGGTAGATGAATGGAGCCGCTTGGCGAGCCGCAATTCGGCGCGCTCCAGCAGCCGCCATCAGGTCGATGTATCGGTCAATCTCGTGCTCATCTTCCCGCATTGCGACCGGAAGGTTAAATACAAAGCTGTAGCGGCTGAACCGCAGCGACCAGCCGGGGCTGGTCACGTGTCCCAGTCTGAAGGGCGCGCCGCTCGCGGCAATCAACAAGGTCAGCGGCCACGAGTGACTGTGAAACTCGCTGATCGTGAGATCGTAGTGCGTATCGCGAATCACGCGCGCTCGGTCGAGCCACGAGCGCGGACCCGCCGAGTAAGGCAGGACGTAGATATTGTCAAACAAGCCGGCTCCTGCGAGCACGTCTTCACAGCCTGTATTGTTCCCTACTTGAAGGTCGATCCGGGCGTTTGGGTACCGCTCGCGTAGAAGCCGCAACGCCGGCGTGTACATTATGAAGTTGCCCAATCCGTGGTAGGCGAACACCAGAATGCGGCTCACTTTTTCCGGGTCAAACTCGGTTCGAGAGAGGCTATCGAGG
Organism: Blastocatellia bacterium; assembly: GCA_017883315.1. GTDB lineage: Bacteria > Acidobacteriota > Blastocatellia > UBA7656 > UBA7656 > Onstottus_A. Next base: position 12,348 of record JADGNW010000157.1, read on the forward strand.
TACACCTTTAGAACAGACTTCGCGGGAAGCCGCACCGCCTCTTTCAATATTCTCTTTGTGTTCATCTCTGAGCCCGCAAGCACACTCAAACGCCGTCAGCCGATGTAACCCAACTGCTTCAGTCTGTCGATAACGTCTGCGTTCTCTTCGGGCGAGAATTCCAGTTCGCGCGACTGGGTGCTGTCACCCTCAGCGGTCAGTCTTATCGAATTTGCGTTTAGAAATTCTTCCGAGATCGCATCCGTGAGCACGCGGCCATCCATGTCGTCCGGAACACCTTCGCCAAGCAGATAGAGAAGCGTCGGCGCAATATCGTAGATGCCTGCCTCAATGGTTGATCCCGCCTTGATCGCTTCGCCGTGCGCGATCATCACTCCGTTCATCCGGTGACAACCCGATATTCCGAAAGCATCAACCATGAATTTGTTCGACGTGAAGTCCGCGTTTCCCAAAGCCAAGTGTCGCATGTCGGCAGGCAGGAACGCGATGTCGGGCGCGTCTTCGACAAGCGGCCCGTTGTAAATATCTTCGCGTCTGAATACTTCAGCGACCCACGGCCGTCCTGTGAGCGGGTCCACAAGGGCGCGCAACCGCTCGATGATTTCGTCGCGAACAGCTTCGTATTCTCCCTTACTCACCACGCCGTTTGGTTCGCGCCCTTCGAGGTTCACATATATCTGCCCGTAGTTTCCCTTCGAGAAAGCCTTCGAGCTGCTCCAGTCCACATCATTGAAGGACAAGAAGAATTTGCCCAGAAGTTTCGACGCGCCCGGTTGCGAGCTTACACCGCGCGCCGGTCGTAGCCTGCCAAGAGGGATTTTCTTAACAAGCTTGAACGCAAACTCCGGTGTAAGACCAAGCGAGAACATCAGCTTCTTTGCGCGAGTCATTGCATCGCTCTTGAGTTTCAGAAAGCCTTCCTGAAGCAGCCAGATGTTAAGCGAGCAGTACTTGTGCACCGGCCCGAATCCGTGATCGGACGCAATCAGCACGAGCGGGTCGCTGCCGGCCAGCTCGATCAAGCGCCCGACGATCTCATCGACGCGCTTGAAGTAGTCATAGACTCGATCGCGATACCTTTTACCTTCCTCTTTGTTGTGCCGAGGATGAGCTTCATCGATTATGTGCCAGAGTTCATGTTGAATGCGATCGGTGCCCCAGAAGTATTGAAAGAAAGCATCCCACTCGTATCGCGTCATCAAGTACTCGGCGACCTTCGCTTTGTATTCGAGCTCATCGAACAACTCGTCGAGCACGGCTTCGACATTGCCTTCCGCGTAGGTCTGAGATAGATGAAGCCTATAGCTCCCGAATTCCTCTTCGATCTCTTTCAGCAGCGATACGGGATAGGTGAAATCCCGGCGCCCGCGCGGCGTCATGAAATCGGCAATCATCAATCCATTGATCTCGTGCGGCGGATAGGTGCAGGGGAAATTGTGAACGACTACGCGCTTACCGGCATCGCTTAACAGGTCCCAGATAGCGCGCCCTTGTCGGAAAGATGCGTTGACGGCGAGCTCACGCTTCGAGTGATGATCGCGCCTTACGAATTCGAAGATCCCGTGCTTGCCGGGATTCTTTCCGGTCATAAACGAAGACCAGGCGACTGCAGTAATCGGAGGAAAAGTAGTTTCGAGATCGGCTCGCGATCCTGTGGCTATGAGCGCGCCAATGTTTGGAAGATAGTCCTTCTCAATCAGCGGATCGAGCACATTGAATGAAGCGCCATCGAGACCAATGACCAGGAGTTTGTTGCTCATTAATCCTTCCAGCCGAGGTATGACTATACTGGGACGTGGTCAGTTTGTTCAACAGACGGTGGATTCGTGCTTCAATTGTCGCTCTGACGATAAGAGTCTGCTGTGCGTGCTTCCCGCAGCATGGAAGACAACGATGACCGACTGCATTACAGGTGCTCCGGGCGGGGTGAAGGGCTGGCTTGGAGCAATGGGTGTCGGTGCGTGCGCAACCCATGCTACACCGACAGACTGACGCGAAGCACGACGTTCGGATTGCGGCCCGGGACTCGCAACCCGGTTACTCAGCGACGCTTAGTCGCGTTGTCCTGAATCCGCCTTATGGCCTCGTTCACGTAGTCGGATTCAAGTTCCAACAACACTCGTTCTCTAGTTGGGTCAAGGAGTCTTTCTAGGACAGGGAGAGCCCGTTCGTCACCGATTTCACTAAGCACCATGATGGCTTTATTCTGGATGCGCGCGAGCTCACGCAATCTATATGAGGTCTTATCCTGCTCCGTGAATCCCAATTCGTCTCCAAACGCCATGGAACTCAATCCGGCACGCGCATTTTCGATTACGTCTACCAAAGCGGGGACTGCAGGAGCGCCAATGCGAATCAGCGCTCGCATGTCCATCGTTACGGCCCAGTTGTAGCTAACCATGAAACTGGGCTGCTGCATGATCTTGATCAGAATCGGGACCGCCTCAACCGCTCTCAGCCGGCCAAGGAGCTCCATTGCGTCTAGTTTCAGTCTGTTCGTAATCTCCAACCCCAGCGAGTCCCCGTAGGGTGGGTTGTCAATATCAAGGGGCCTTACTGGTTGCTGGCTTCCGACGCTAGTCACGAGGCGCTGCTTACCGGGGTCTTCGTATATGTCCTTCAAGAGGAAGAGAAGCGCTGGAACGGCTTCGGGACCTATTCTAATGATCTCTTTCTTTGCAGTTTGTCTAACATTGTCATCGGCGGACCATAGAAGCTGGATCGCATTTGCCACAATGTGCTGTTGGCCAGACATAACCGCAGCATTCTGCGACAGCGCGCTAGCTGATTCTTGAGTCAACAAGAATGATATCAAGAGAAGTTTCAACACCACATTCATTATCAATCCTCTTACCGCCCAGGGCCAATCGAATCGCAATCAGCTCGCGTTTATCATTCGTAGCCCATATTTCGCTTAACCAAGGAATGAATATACTTTGCGGTCGTCGTTTGTTCAACCAAGCGTATGTTTCAGGGTCAGCGTCATGATTTCGCGCCGGAACGGTCTGGCGATTTCTTCTTCGTCATATCCAATCCCAGTTAAAGAATCATGCAAAGCCGGGGGCTCATGCAGAGAGTAGACGCAAAGTGCTTAGTGTTGTGCGTCCAACTCCGTAGGAGATTCAATGTTTGTAGACAACCGACGAGCGCAATGCGCACCCCAGCGAGAAGAACTGCGCATAGAGATCGAACGTGAACGGGCACTAGCGGTGAGAGAGCAGCGCGCGATATACAAAGTGACTGGACAATGAATGGATGGCGGGGATGGAGTGATTCATCCGCCAGCCCGTCACGGTTGACCGAGTTCTTCCTCCAATTGGCAGACAACATCGGCGACGAAATCGCCGAAGCCCCAGCCAATGCCGTCCGTCATCTGCTCAACTCTCACCAGCCGCTCACTGAACTGTGGATACAGTTCCCGCGCGTCGCCGAGCAGCAGGCTGGCCAGTTCTTCCAGCGCCGACTCCACGCTGCTGTAAAACCGTTCGTCGATGTCTCCATACGTGCTAGTAAATTCCGCTCCGTTTTCTACATAGGTCATCAGCAGCTCCGCCGTGCCGGAGAGATTGCCCGTGGCCTTGCGGTAATCGCGGATGGCCTTGCGCGCCACGCCCAGTTTCAGCGCACCTATGCCATCAGCGCGTTTGGAAAAGAATTGTTCAACGATCCTTTTTCGATACGTCTCGAGAACCTCGCCACTACTGTCCGCGGTCTGACAGCGGGCTTGGATGAAGTCGCGGTTTTCGGCGCCGGAATCGTAAAGATCTTTCACTAGTGCCAGCAGCGCAGGCTTGTCCAAGGTGGCGAGGTGTCGGCGCGCGGCGCTCCAGCCGCCGGCCTTCCTGATGGGTTTCTTGGTTTTGTTAGGCATTGGTTTTAGGAGTTAGCGTTGGATACGTTTCAAGGGTGGCAAGGATTCGGGTGAAACGATCAGGGTGATGCTGCGCGCCTGCCCGGGCACGCGATGGATGAAGCCCCGCCGTTCTAGAGTGAGCACCATCGAATGCACGCTCGGCGGTGTGATCTGGAAAAACCGCTCCATGTCCGCCTCCGCCGGAGCGCAACCGTTCAGGAGGCTGTATTGAAAGATGTAGGCCAGGAACTGGCCTTGGCGCTCGGTGGGTTCCGGTCTTTTGGTTTCATCCTTCGGCATTCATCGTTCTCCGGTCTCTTCGCCCTAGATGCGGGCGCTGCCCTGTTTCTAATTCCCTCGAATTCGAGGGGTTTTAAAAATGTTATTCAACCGCTCCCATACTTCTAAAACTCAATGGTATTGCGCCTTCTCATCCGGGC
>JADGNW010000158.1 GCA_017883315.1 Blastocatellia bacterium
AAACATGCAAAACCTCAGCGACCGGGTAGCGATCATCGGAATGGGCTGCACCAAGTTCGGCGAGCACTGGGACAAAAGCGAAGAAGACTTGATCGTCGAAGCTGCGTACGAGGCCTTCGAAGACGCCGGCGTCGAGCCTGCCCAGATCGAAGCCGCGTGGGTCGGCACGCTTGTCTCCGGTATTTCGGGACAAGCTCTTTCGCGGCCGTTAAAGCTTCAATACATCCCGGTCACCCGTATCGAGAATATGTGCGCGACTGGCCAGGACGCGCTGCGCAACGCGGCGTTCGCGGTAGCCGCGGGAGCTTATGATCTGGTTTTGGTGCTCGGGTTTGAAAAGCTCAAAGACTCGGGCTATTCGGGACTGCCGGGCGCGGCTTCGAGCGTGATCGGCGCGGGCAACACTGCGCCGGGAGCTTTCGCGCTCGCTGCGAATCGTTACTTTCATAAGTACGGCACGGGTAAAGAAGAGCTGGCTAAGATCTCGGTCAAGAATCACTACAACGGCGCGCGAAACAAGAAGGCTCACTTTCAAAAGGAGATCACCCTCGAGCAAGCAATGAAAGCTCCGATGATCGCTTCGCCGCTTGGATTGTTGGATTGCTGCCCGACCACCGATGGAGCGGCCGCTGCGATCATCACACGAACGGAGCTTGCGCCGAAGTTCAACAAGGACTTCGTGACGATCAAAGCGATGGGGCTCGCTGTCGGGCCGGGCACCGGTAGGATGGACCCGGATTTTGACTTCACGAGCTTCCGCGAAACCAAAGCCGCCGCGAAACAGGTCTACGATCAGCTTGGCATCAAAGACCCGCGCAAGGAAGTCAGCATGGCCGAGGTGCACGATTGCTTCTCGATCACCGAGATGATCATCTACGAAGACCTCGGCTTTTCGGAACCAGGCAAAGCAAAGATCGACATCGATTCAGGCGCGTTCACATTGAAGGGAGATCTGCCGATTAACACCGACGGCGGGTTGAAGTCCTTCGGCCATCCGATCGGCGCAAGCGGCTTGCGGATGCTGTATGAGATATATCACCAACTGCAAGGCAAGGCGGGCGAGCGCCAGGTGAAAGAGATGAAGCTCGGACTTGCGCACAACTTGGGAGGGAATCCTGGGTCGTTCACTTGCTCGATCATTGCGCTCGGGCATCCATAGTTGAATGATCGCAAACTCTCAATTCCGTAACACTCCGAACCGGAGGAATTGCCATGTCATCGAAGCCCGACAAAGCCCAGGCTGAGACAATTGCCGGTATTTCAGCTCTGCTCGGCGTGGCCACTGGAATTGCCAGCCTAGTTGTTGCAGTATTTTCATTTTTTGGCGCTAACTTTCTTGCGGCAGGCGTTTGCCTTGGCGCGGCTGCTTTGGCGTTTGGCCTTGTCGCAAACGCAGCTCTTCGCCACTAACACCCGGGACTAAACCTCGGCCCTTCACTATGACCTACACACTCAACGAAGAAGAACAACTCATTATCGCGACCGTCAAGAAGTTTCTCGACAAGGAAGTCGCGCCGGTTGCGTCCGAACTCGAACACGCTAACGAATATCCGACCGAGATCGTCGAAGGAATGAAGCAGCTCGGTTTGTTTGGCGCCAACATTCCTGAGCAGTACGGCGGGTTGGAGTTGAGCTACACCGTGTTCGCGATGATCTTCGAAGAAATTTCGCGAGTGTGGATGGGGCTTGCCGGAATACTCGGCACTCATTGTGTGCTGGCCGATGTGATCTCGCGATTCGGCTCCGAAGATCAGAAGCACAAGTTCCTTCCGATCATGGCAACAGGCGAAAAGCGCGGCGCTATCTGCCTGTCCGAGCCGCACGCGGGAACTGACCTTCAAGCGATCAAAACTACAGCGGAACGGCGAGGTGATTATTACTACATCAACGGCTCGAAGATGTGGATCACCAACGGCCGCCGCGCGGAAATCATGCTGATCCTGACAAAGACCGACAAGAACACCAAGCCCGCATATGCCGGGATGAGCGCGTTCATCGCCGAGAAGGGCGAGCCTGGACTGACCGTCAGCCGCGACATCGACAAGCTCGGATACAAGAGTCTCGAGACATGCGAGTTGTTGTTCGAGAACTTCCCCGTGCCGGCTGAGAACCTGATCGGCGGCCGCGAAGGCGAAGGCTTCAAGCACGTGATGACCGGCCTCGAAAGCGAACGAATTAATGTCGCGGCGCGCGGCCTGGGCATCGCGCGAGCGGCATTCGAAGAAGCGATCAAGTACTCGCAGGAGAGGCACACATTCGGCAAACCCATCTGCGAGCATCAGGCGATTCAACTGAAGCTCGCCGACATGGCTACAAAGATCGAAGCGTCACGACTGCTCGTCTACGCCGCCGCTGAAAAGAAAGACCGCGGCGAGCGCTGCGACCTTGAAGCCGGTATGGCCAAGCTGTTCGCAACCGAGACCGCCCAGGAGTGTGCGCTGGAAGCAATGCGAATCTTCGGCGGCAACGGCTACGCGAAAGACTTTCCAGTCGAGCGTTACTATCGAGACGCGCCGCTGCTGATCATCGGCGGCGGAACAAATGAGCTTCAACGATTGGTGATCGCCCGGAACCTGTTGAAGAAGTATCCGGCAAAGTCCTCCAAGTAAAAACTTCGATAACCTTGTTCAATTAGCTCTTCCCTGGAGTAACTCACAATCGAGCCATCGCCAATGCGCCGGCTGGCAGGCTAGGTTCTAAAACCGAGTGGCAAGGAAACATAAAACCGCGAGATCGAAGGTAAGGTTCAGAGTCAATCCTGGCGACGCGGTGTTCCTGTTGTCCCTCGCGCTTTTGATTCTGGTCCCGCTCGCGTTCAGCGGCGCGGTCTACACAAAGTACTCGCTTCCAAAATTTGTGGTGTTGCTCGTCGGCGCTTCGGCGCTTCTGTTGTTGATGGCGCAAAGACCGGCGCTTCTTTCACTCAAGCAGGGCGGCGCGAATTCTGACTCGAGGTTTCGGCTAGTGAGCGTCGTTGGCTTTTACTTCCTGGCTGTCGCGGTTTCAACTCTTTTTGGCGTAGCGCCGATGGTGTCGCTGTTCGGCAGCCACTTCAATCATATGGGTCTGATCACCCGAGTTTGTTTCTTCATCTTTTTCGTCGCTCTCAGCGCCGGAATAGGCGCGAGCGAACGCCGGTTGCGCGCCACGCTTTGGGTCATCGCGGCGACTGGTTGTTTAGTGGCGGCATACGCCGTCGCGCAATCGTTCGGTGTCGAGCCTTTCGTGCGCCGGAGCCTGTACACGTTCCCAACGCCGGGGGGTGCAATAGTTCGAGTATGCGCTTCATTGGGTCACGCCGATTATCTCGGAAACTTTCTTTGCTACACCACGCTGCTGACTGCAGGACTTGCACTGACCGCTCGACGATGGCTGCGCGTGTTTGCAGTTGCGGCAACCGGGGTTTCGATCATCGCCATTGCATTCAGCGGAACTCGCGGTGCCTGGGTAGGCATGATCGCCGGCATAACAGCGTTCGCTTTCTTTGGACTGAAAGACGGAGTAGCCAGACAGATTTTGAAGCGCAGTCCTCGCGTTGCCGTTGCAACGGTAATAGCCTCGGCGGTGTTGCTTCTTTCCTTATTCGTCACAAGTCCGGCGTCTCGAAGCGTGACTCAACGCGTGCGGGAGTTGATGTCGGAAGGAGCATCGTCGTCGGGACGGAATCTGCTCTGGCGCGATTCCCTGAAGATGGTGCCCTCCTTTGCGCTTGTCGGGACCGGACCGGAAGGGATCCGCAAGGCGCTCCTCGGTTTCAAATCAAAGGAACTCGCGAAACTGAATCCCTTATCGAATAACGAGAGCTCCCACAATTCGTATCTCGACGCACTCATATCGCACGGCGTTGCTGGTGCGGTTCTTTACATCGCGATGATAGTCCTGTCTCTCATGCTATTGATCCGGGCTCGCCGCCAGCCGAAAGCCGAACACTGGCGCGTGATAATCACCGGCTTGATATCCTCGTTCATAGCGGTGCTGGTCCACAATATTTTCATCTACGATCAAGTCGCAACCGGCCTCTACTTCTTTGCGTTCCTGGCAATCACTGTAGCGGTATCAAAACTGTTCAGCGCAAGCAGCGCAGGCGCCGAAGCCTCGCAGCAGCAACCGGCTCCAGCGAAGGTCAAAGCGGCCGGACCGAAACGCGAGAGCGCACCTTCATGGAACCCAACTTCATGGAGCCCGATTTCATGGAGTTGGTCGCGATGGGTTCGAACTTTGGCGGCGCTGGCGTGCCTCGTTACAGCAATCTGGTACTCCGCCGGGCTTTTGGAATCCGATGCCGCTTATAATGATCTCTTTGATTCATCACACCCGGTCGATTTCAATCGTCTCGCGAGCCTTGGTGAAAGAGTGACCGGCGCTCCGGATCCGACACGACAGTATGATTTTCTATTCGCGCATGCCATCGATACGTTTGTCAGAAACCTGCCCGCGGCATCAGAGTCGGCCGCGCGATCTCAGGGAATAACGGTCGATGTGAACGCCATTCGCGGCGAAGCGCTCAAGCTGGCGATTAGCCACGTCGAGAAGTCGCTTGCGCGCACGCTGACGCCTGAACTGAATTACTCGCTGCTCGGCTCACTGGAACTGGCGGCCGGCGACGTGAACAAGTTACAAGATGCCGCGAGCGAAGCAATCAGGTGGGACCCCAATAACTACTACGCGCGATGGCTGATGGCAGAAGCTTATCTGGCGCGAGGAGAGAAGGAACAGGCTGAGAGGGAAGCAGAGATGGCCTTCGAACTCCGTCCGCTTTCGCAGGAGGTTGCCGCGACGCTTGCGCGCGCAAGGGGAGACAAAGCAGCTCAGTGAAGACAATTGCTCAAGTCCTGTTGACGAGAATTTTCAACCGCGAACAACTCGAACATACTCAGCGCCAGATTACAAAGCTGGAATTAGCGCTTGAAGAAATGAAGCGCGAGGAGTCTCCCCGCGCCTATGAGATTATGTCACAAGGGTTCATTGCACAGATCGAACAGATGCGCAGGGAGATTGATGAGTATCTCGGCATCACGGCTCCCGCATTCGGCGAACCAGAAGTTGTGACTCGCTAGTGAGTCTCGCTCTGTCGACTCAATGGACTGTGGGAGCCGTCCTCGGTGCAGGCGTTGCCGGCTCGTTCAGAAACTTCAGCAGCGCCTTGTAGAAAAGATCCGGCGCCTCGAAGTGCGGGACGTGGCCGACGTTTGGAATCAGCACCATCTCCGCTCCAGGAATCGTGTCAGCGATGTACTTTGCGCGGGCGGGAAAGTCCGGGCCGTCCTTCTCGCCACCCAACACAAGCGTCTTCACCTTGATGTGAGGCCAATCGTAGACGACTGGATCCACATACACCATTTGCTGAACCAGTGTCCGAACCATCGCGAAGCGCGGCCAATCTCCTGACAGTGTCCACGCGTAGTGTATGCGAACATACTTTTCGTATTCAGGTTTCCATCCCTGAACGAAGTAGCGCGCGATCCCCTGGTAGATACTCTGATAGGTCCAGCCGAGCGTGTCCTTGTACGATTCGTCAGTGCTCCGCCAGGGCCGCGACCAGCGTGGATCTGTCAGCCCGATTGGATCATAGATTACCGCTCGCTCGGTCATATCCGGATACGAGGCGGCAAATCGCGCCGCTAACATTCCTCCCATCGAGTGCCCTACGATCGCAGCTTTCGAAATGCCCAGGTGCTGAAGCAACTTGCGAGAGTTCAAAGCCATATCGTGAAAGTTGTATGGGATGATCGGCTTTGACGACCGTCCGAAACCGATCTGATCCGGCACGACCACGCGGAATCCTTGCTTTCGAAGCACGTCGATCGTCCCGGCCCAGTACTCGCCGAAGAAGTTCATGCCGTGAAAGAGGACCACAGTCCGGCCGTTCGCCTGACCTTCGGGCGCAACATCCATGTAAGCCATGCGCACGTCTTGACCGTACAAAGTCATCGGCAGGTAAGACACGGCGTAAGGGTAAGGCACGTCGTCGAGCGTAATGCTTCCCGGCTTGACATCGGTTGGAGTCGGAGGCGCTTGCGTTCGGTCTTGCGCTGCTGCCAAACCGGAAAGCAATGCTACCGAGCACAAAAGCCAGATCGATTGCGATACTCGATGTCGACGCGCAGCGCGTGGCACTAAAGACATTGCGTTAGTCATGTCGATTACCTCGACTATCGGCGCACCTTATCCTCTGCGCCAGCTATCAGCGATAAACGCCGGACTAATTTCTCTTAGTGAGCGAGTGCCGCATTGTCGCATTACCAGATCCAGTTCGCGACGCAAGATATCAAGAACGCGCTCGACGCCGGGTTGGCCGAACGCGGACAATCCCCAAATGTAAGGGCGGCCGATGCAGATCGCTCGCGCGCCCATCGCGAGTGCTTTGAAGATGTCCGTGCCACGGCGGAAACCTCCGTCCACGAGCACCGGTATTCGCCCGTCGACTGCCTTGACCACTTCCGGCAGACAATCGATCGTCGCGCGGCCGCTCTCTTCAGCGCGTCCGCCGTGGTTAGAAACGATGATTCCATCGACGCCGTTTTCCAGACACAGCGCTGCGTCTTCATGAGTCTCGATTCCCTTCAGCACCAGCTTCATCGATGTGAGATCCTTCAAGCGACGAACAAACTCCCAGGTAAGAGCGGGGGAAGCAAGCGCGATACTGGTCGCATCGATGCCATCGAACATCGGCTTGCGGCGATAGGTCGCGCCAGGTGCGGCAGAGTGACAGTTGGAACACTGCCTGGTGTCGTTGCGCCGAAATAACTCTTGCGTCTCGGTGTTCCGTCCGGCCGGCAGATCGACTGTGAACACAAGAACGGGACAGCCCGCAGCTTCGGCTCGCTTGACCATCTTCTGTGTGCCTTCCCACTTGTTGGTCGTGTAGAGCTGATACCAAATTGGCCCGCCGCGCGCACTCGTCACATCTTCCACCGAAGAAGTTGCGACGGTTGAAAGGATTTGCAAAGTTCTCTTCGCTTGCGCCGCTTTAGCCACGGCGATCTCGCCTTCAGGATGAAAAGCCTTTTGGCTGCCGACCGGCGAAATCACAATCGGCGATTCCCACTTCACTCCAAAGAGCTCAGTCGATAGATCGATTCGACTCACGTCGACCAGGCGCCGTGGACGGAGATCATAATGAGAGAAGCCTTCGCGATTTGCTTTCAGCGTCGCATCGCTGTCGACACCTGTAGCCATGTAGCCGAAGTGCGCCGGCGGGAGCGCCTTTCGCGCCGCGACCTCGAACTCAAAAACGTTGATCGCTTCCGCAGGACTGGAGATCACGCTCTCAGCGGTTTGTTGCATGAGCGCGTCGCGGAATGGAAGCAGGCCAGCCAACAGCGGGCTGCCTGCAAGGAATTTCAAGAATGCTCGACGGTCCGGCATTATTAAAGAGAGCCCGCCCGTTGCCCGATTAGGTTCCTACTTGGGTTTGGGGTTCGTTGCTTCCACTCGAACTTGTTTCAACAACTCCGGCTTCGGATCGAGTTCAGACTTGCCAGCGGGAAAGTTGTTGAAGCTGAGCACGTAACTGAGAATGTCGACGATCTGCTGCCTGCTGAGCTTTCCCAGATTGTTTGGCGGCATCGAGACGCGAACTCGATTAGCCAGGTCGCCAACCGAGAGCCCGTCCCAACTCGAGAGAAAAACCGGCCCCGCCAGCGGCGCTGCTTCATCGTTTCCCGCGAGGTCCGGCCCATGACACGCGGAGCAGTTTTGCACGTAGAGACCTTCGCCGCGCTTCGCTTGTTCCTTCGTGTACACGCCTTCCCATACCGAAAGAGCCTTGTCTGTTTGTTGAGCACGGAGCGCCGCCTGAGACGCCCCGATCATTACCAGACCGATTAATATCGTCGCGGTTGCGACTTTGATTTTCTTCACTTTCATCTCACGCGAGTGTTTAGAGTACCGGCTTCAGCCGGCATTGTGGAAGCCGCCGGCTAAAGCCGGTACTCTGAGCGCCTCAATCGGCCGAGGGCAGCGCGAACGCAATGTACTCGCCCGAGTAAGCTCCACCACTGACCGCCACGACGATGTACTGCTTGCCGTTGAGCATGTAGGTCATAGGCGATCCGCTCTGCGGCGCCGGAATAAAGACCGCGCCGACTTGCTTGCCGGTTGCCTTGTCGTAAGCGCGAAGCATCGCGCCGCGCGGGTGATCAGGAGTAGTGGTGACCTGAGGGTCTCCCATTATCACCAGCGTCTTTGTGACTACCAGTCCGACGGCGCCGTTCTGGCCGGTCTTTGGAATATTTATTCCTTTGAGTAGCGCGTGATTTCTTACCACGTCCGGCGTGTCGCCATGCGGGACCTGCCAGGTGATCTCACCCTTGTCCAGATTGATGGCCGACAGGAGTCCATACGGTGGCTTCACGATCGGCAGACCCTGAACAAACGTACTGCCCTGGGCGGTAGTCGCAGCAGGAGCTGTTGCACTCGGAGCGGGCGGAGCTTCCTGCGCTCGGCGTCTTGGCTGCTGCGGGTAATCAGCGGCACTTCCATAACCAGGTCCCTCGCTTACTCGGAATGGCTGGCCTGCCCTCCCGAACACGTACTTGATGTCCGAGAATCCTTCGGGCGGTTCGATCAGCCCGATCGGCACGAGGCTGGCATTTGAAGCCGGCACGTATACGGTATGCGTCTCAGGGTCGTACCCGCCGCCCGGCCAGTTCGTTCCTCCATTAGTCGTGCCAATTGTAAGCCCCGCTACAGGGCCTCCGATCTTACTCGCGACCGGCGGATTGAACATCGGTCCGTTCTTGAACGGCTCGATAGCCTTGAGCGCTTGCGCTCGCAGTTCGGGCGTAAAGTCGATCAGGTCGTCGGTGCCGACCCACTGGCGGGCGTAGGCCTGTGGCTTGGTGGGGAACGGCTGCGTTGGCGAGTACCACTCACCGGGCACATCGCCCTTCGGAACCGGGCGCTCGTCGATTGGCCAGACCGGCTGGCCGGTTACCCGGTCGAAGACGTAGAGAAAGGCTTCCTTGGTTGGCAATGCGACTGCTTTGATAAGCTTGCCGTCTTTGTTGATGTCGGCGAGTATCGGCGCCGAAGAAAGGTCGTAATCCCAGATGGGATGATGCACAACCTGGTAATGCCACTTACGCTGGCCGGTTTTCAGATCGACGCAGACGAGGCTCTCACCAAAGAGGTTGTTGCCCGGCCGGTGTCCGCCGTAGAAGTCCGACGTCGGAGACTCGACCGGCAGATAGACCAACCCTAATTCCTCATCGACGCTGATCTGCGTCCACACTCCGGTGTTGCCGTTCGTCGCCCACGAGTTGTTGAGCCAGGTGTCGTTGCCAAACTCGCCGGGCCTGGGAATCGTGTTGAACGCCCAAAGCAGCTTGCCCGTGTGCACGTCGAACGCCCGCACCTGTCCCTTGACGTTGTCGTGCGTGACGACCGTCATGCCTTCTTTCATCGCCATTCCGACGATGACAACGTCCTTCACGACAACCGGTGTCGAGTGGAGCCCGGCGTCACCTTTCTCCAAATCGATCTGCTGACCGGTGCCGTGCACGACTCCTACCTTGAGGTCGATGACGCCGTCTTTGCCGAAGCTCGGTATGCGAGCGCCGGTCTTTGCATCTAGCGCGATGAGCCGATAGCCGGTGGTCACATAGAGAATGCGTTCTTCTTTCCCATCAGTCCAGTAACATAAACCACGACCTGACAACTGCCGCGGGGCGTTGACGGCGCGCTGACCTTCGAACTCGGCGTGAACCCAAACCTGCTCGCCGGTGTCGGCCTTGAGCGTAACGACGGACCTTCGAGTTCCGGCTGTCGCGTAGAGCATGCCGTTGACCATCAGCGGCGTGCCTTCGATTTTGTACTCGGGCCGCGTGCCCAGGTTGTCGGGTTTGAAGCGCCACGCGACTTCGAGTTTGCTGAAATTGTCGGCGTTGATCTGATCCAGCGGTGAATACCTGGTGCCTGCAAGGTCTCCGGTGTAATGCGGCCATTCGCCGTTCTTGGTGGAATGCACCGGTGTTCCGTTGCTGGTTGTAGTGACCGCCGCCGCGTTCTT
>JADGNW010000001.1 GCA_017883315.1 Blastocatellia bacterium
AACCGCGTTCTGAAAATCGGAGTAGAACCGGCTGAAGCCATCGTCGTTCTGCATGTGAGTCGTGGCGCCGACCGCACCCGCCCAAAGCAACAGCAGGCCAGCGGACAGCAAAGCTTTTGGAAACATGGTCGCCCCTCCTTGTCGTTCAGTAGTCATCTCAGCAACAGCGAGCGCTCTTACGATTTGTGACGAATCGTGCCGCATCGAATCGAAGCTGCAAGCTCATCGACGCTCGATGATACTTGACCTCGCTGCCTATCGCCAGAGTACGAGGGTTGGTCGTTGTCGATGACGTGTCAACGGGTTCGCGGACTCACCCGCGGCTATATTCCGGAATCCCTTCCGGGATTATCGGCACACTGTGGCGCGCCCCGTGTCAATGTTTTAGTTTGGCTACCGGCCGTTGCGTGGTATATTAGTCCAGCTCGATCAAACAACTGACCCGGAACGGGGATCAGTCGCGCGAAAGCGGCGACTGCAATACCGCAGGATTCCACGAGCAATCTCCTCACGCGACATCGCGACTCGCAGTAGCTCCACTGAGAGTCAGGAGTTTTTTCTCTCAAGGAGAAGTTTCGATGAGTGGTTCTCTCAACACCGCACAGCAATACCTCGACAAGGGTCTGGTCTTCTACAACAAGGGCTGGCTCGACGAGGCGATCAGCAGTTATCGCATGGCCATCCAGATGCGCACCGGCAACTTTCCGCGAGCCTACTATCAGCTCGCGCGCGCGCTTCTGGATGCAGGCGATGTTGGAGGCGCAATCGATGCCTTGAGATCTTCGATCGAGCAGCAGCCCGATAATCCCGAGGCTTACTACTCGCTCGGGCTCACGCTTGCGCGGCGCGGCGAGTACCCCGAAGCAATCGACGCGTATCGCAAAGCCATCGAGCAGCGCGGCGGCAATCATCCATGGGCTTATCACAACCTTGGAATCAGCCTGTTGCGTCGCGGCGATTTCAGGGAAGCGGTCGACGCTTTCAATCGCGCGATCGAGCAGCGCAACGGTGAGTTCCCGAAGGCGTGGCACAATCTCGGCGTCGGCTTCGCGCGGCTAGGTGACCTGGAACAGGCTGCAGGAGCCTTTCGCAAGGCACTCGATCAACGGCGCGGCAATTATCCGGACACGCAGTTCGAGCTTGGCCGCGTGCTGATGGAGAAAGGCGATTTGCCCGGGGCCGTCGAAGCGATGCGCGCGGCAATCGAACAGCGCCGCTCGCCTTTCCCGCAAGCTCACCTCGAGTTGAGCCGCGCGGTGTTCGGTCTGGGCCAACTCGAAGAGGCAATCACGGAAGCGCGCGCTGCTATCGAACAACAAGCGGCTTATCCCGAAGCTCACTACGCATTGGGGCGTGCGCTCGCGCGTCGCGGGGCCCTGAAAGAGGCGATCGAGTCTTATCGCACGAGCATCGCTCAACGCGAGCACTTCCCATGGGCTTATCATGATCTGGGCGTGGCGCTGGCAAGATCCGGCGCGCTCGAGGAAGCGGTCGAGGCTTACCGCCAAGCCATCGAGCAGAACGCGCGCTTCCCTCGCGCGCACTTCGATCTGGGCGTTGCGATGGCCAGTCTCGGCCGTGTGTCCGAGGCTACAGAAGAATTCAGCGCGGCGATTGCGTTGCGCGGCGGAAGCTACCCGGACGCGCACTACGAGCTTGGACGAATCTACGCGGGCGAGCAAAAGCTCGATTTCGCGATTGCGTCGTTTCAGACCGCGATCTCGCAAAACGAAAACTTTCCCGAAGCTCATCACGAGCTCGGCCTCGCGCTTTACAGCAACGGCAAGCTCTCCGAATCAGTCGCGGCTTTTCGCGTGGCTATTCAGCAACGCGGCGGCGATTTCGCTCGCGCGCATCACAATCTCGGGCTCGCGCTGGCTGACCTTGGAGTGCTCGACGAAGCGACGAAAGAGTTCCGAGTGGCGATCGAGCAGCAGCCGATCTTCCCGCGCGCGTTTCGAAATCTGGGCCGCGCGCTTTACCGATTGGGCGATATGGACGGCTCGGTCGCGGCGTTGCGCACCGCAGTCGATCAGCGCGACGGCGAGTTCCCCGAGGCGTATCACGATCTCGGGCTGGCTTACTTCAGCAAGGGTCAGCTTGATGAATCGATCGGCGCTCAGCGAAAGGCGCTCGATCAATCGAAGGAATTCTCCGAAGCATATTTCTGGCTCGGCACTGCTTACAACGCGAAGGGCGACGTCAAGAAGGCGATAGAAGCTTACAACGGCGCGATAACGAATCGGCGCGGACCTTATCCGGAAGCCCACTACAACCTCGGGCTCGCTCACGCGCGAATCGGCGAAATGGATAAGGCGATTTCCGCTTATCGGTCGGCGCTCTCTGAGAACGAAGAGTTTCCCGCCGCGCATTACAGCCTGGGAGCGGCGTTGCTCGACACCGGGCAGCTTGATGAATCAATCGTCGAGCTTCGCCGGGCGCTTGCGCTGAATGACGAGATGCCTTGGGCGCATCATCGGCTTGGCGTGGCGATGTATCAAGCCGGCGAGCTCGAAGAGTCGATCCACGAGCTGCGCCGCGCGATCAAGCAACAACCGGTATTCCCCGACGCTTATTTGAATCTTGCGCGTTCGCTCTACGACTCGGGCGACCTGACCGGCGTCGTTGAAACTTGCGAGAAGGTGATCGCGGCGCACGGCAAGGAATTCCCCGAGGCGCATCATCTGCTCGGTCGCGCGCTCTACGAGCTTGGCGATCTTGATTCGGCGGTTGGCGCGCTTGGATCGGCGATTGCGGCTAAACCTACGCTCGCCGAAGCGCATCGCGATCTCGGCCGCGTGTTTTACGATATGGGGGATCTCGATGGCGCGATCAGCTCATACCGCGCGGCGATAAAGAACCGACCCGACTATCCAGTCGCGCATCACGACCTCGGCCTTGCGCTGTACGAAGGAGGCGAGCTTGAAGACGCGGCTGAAAGCCTGCGCCGCGCGACTGCAGGGTTGGGAGACGCATTTCCGGTGGCGTGGCACAATCTCGGAGTCACGCTTTATGACCTGGGCGAAGTCGACGAAGCGATCTCGTCCTATCGAACCGCGATCGAGCAACGCGGCGGACGATACGCCGAGGCTCACTACAATCTGGGCAATGCGCTCTATGCTCGAGGCGAGATTGCAGAATCGGTTCGCGCTTACGAGACGGCGATCGAGCAACAGCACGGTAACTTCCCGGACGCGCATCGCAATCTCGGGAACGCGCTGGCGCGATTGGGAGACCTTGACCGCGCAGCCGATGCGTTGAAGCGAGCGATCACTCAAGGCGACACGGCGGCCGACGCGCATCACGATCTCGGGTTGGTGTTGTATGGCCGAGGTCAGCTTGAAGAAGCGATCAATGAGTTTCAGACGGCGCTTGATCTTCGCAACGGTAACGACGCTGAAGCTCACCGAAATCTCGGCCGCGCGCTTTATGAGAGCGGGGCCCTCGAAGATGCGCGGAAGGAATTTGAGACCGCGATCGCACAACGCGAGGGAGTGTCAGACGAACGAGACGGGGAGACAAGGCGACTGGGCGACGGGGCGAAAGAAGCGGAACCGGCAACCAGACGACGCAAAGAGACGGCAACAGAAGAAGACGGGGCGAGGGCGCGACGGGGCGAGGGGGCGACCGCGTTGCTAGGGAGTGATAGCGCTGAATCCAGGGTTAGCGGCGACACAACCATGATCGCCGCGTCGCCCGCTCTCCCCGTCCCCCCGGCTCCGCGTCTCCCTTCTTTCCCCGAGGCTCATCTGGATCTCGGCCGAGTGCTTTACGATCTCGGTCACAGCAACGAGGCAATCTCTGAATTGCGCAAGGCCGTGGATGCGCGACCGGTGTTTCCTCGCGCGCACTATGAGCTTGGCCGCGCGCTCGTTCGCACGGGACAGCTTGCGGAAGCCATGCCCGAACTGCAAACAGCCATCGAACAACTCGGCGGAGTTTTTGCGGAAGCGAATTTCCAGATTGGGTTGCTGTTGTCGCGGCAGGGGAACGTCGAGTCCGCTCTCGACTCGTATCAGATTGCGATTGCGCAGTCGGGTGGAGTTTACCCGGAGGCCTATTATCACATGGGGCTCGATCACATTCGGGTGCGAAACACGGAAGAGGCTGTCACAGCCTATCGCAAGGCGATCGAGCAGCGCGGCGGCTTCTATCCTGAAGCACATCAGGACCTCGGTCGCGTGTTGTATTCGAAGGGGGATCTCGAGTCCGCGAATGAAGAGTATTCGATCGCAGTCCGTCAGCGAACGCCGCAGCACTCGGAGGCTGCGTCCGACAACGGAAGAAAGAGCGCCTCGGACAAAGCGCGGAAGTCGCGACGCAGTGAAGTGTCCGAAGAACTGGGAGCAGCCTTAAGACAAGCTCCCGCAGCGGCTGACGTCGGGAAGGGTGCGGAGGCGGTTGCGGATCATACGCGGGAGGCTTCCAGCAGCGCTAGCAAGGAGTGAGGGGGTAAGTTCAGAGTTCGGGGTTCGGAGTTCAGGGTTCAGCTTGCGGGGTTGCGCACGAACCACCTGCGAGCAACATAAAGGTTGAACTCTGAACCCCGAACCCTGAACCCCGAACCCTGAACCCCGAACCCTGAACTCAACTCTGACTTCTCGCTTTTATTCGCCGATAGACTTCGATCATCAGCATCAGCCAGATTCCGCCCGCGAGGTATGCGCCGGCGACATCGCTCGGCCAATGTGCGCCAAGGTACACGCGCGACACGCCCACAAGAAATATCAGCAAGCCGAGCACGATTAGCGATGCGTAACGCAACCCACCTCGCTTGAGCAAGACGTACGCGAGAAAAACCAGGAAGCCAAAGAACTCAACGAAGAAGACTACGTGTCCCGACGGAAAACTTTCGTAGTAGAACTTACCAGAAACATGAACCAGCGCGTCGCTTGGCCGCGGGCGTCCAATCAGCAGCTTCAATAGCATGTTTACCGGCCATCCCAGCGCCGTTCCGGCCAGTGTTATGACGCCTTCAATGCGAAGGCCCGCCTTGATCAGCAGAAGCCCGATCGTCACGACCAGCACCCATGGCAGCCAGCCGCTCCCCAGGAGCGATACGGCGGTCATCAGTGTGCCGAACCCCGGCAAGTTGACTGACTGAATGCGCGACGCAAGCGCAAGGTCCCACTCGAAGTAAGCGTAGCGATGAGCTAACACCGCCAGCGTTGCGTCTACGATCAACGCGGCGAGAAAGATCATCTCAGCCCATCTCGCTCTCTTGATGGCGCGCGGCCTAGATACGATCATCTCTGCGGCGGTTGAATCGGTGTTGTCCTCAATCGCGTCACTCGGGCGTAGTCCGTCAGCCATACTCAGATCGTAGCGCCGGTGTACTCGCTTCATCCAGCCTTGAGCTTGTAAGGGCGGCCACGGAGAGCCGCCCTTACAAGTGTTATAATCCGCTGTCATATAGGCCAGGCCACTCTGGCGACTAATAGGATGTACAGATTGATTGAACGCTGAAGCGACGTTGATGGAGATAGACGAACTCAGAGCACAGCTCGAGCAGCATCACGCGTCCAGCTTCGGCTGGGCGATGGGTTGCTGCCGGCGCGATGCGTCTGAAGCTGAGGACGTGCTTCATAACGTCTACGTGAAGGTGCTTGAAGGGAAAGCCCGGTTCAGCGGCGCGTCGTCTTTCAAGACCTGGCTGTTTGCAGTGATTCGCAAGACCGCTTCGGATCAGCGTCGAAGGAACCTGTTGCGAAGCGTGATCGTGCTGCGAGCTGCCGAACGCGGCGTGAACTCGCCTGGAGCGGAGCGCCCTGATGAATCGGCTTATCGTGGTGAGGTGCAGACCATCTTTCAGCACGCGCTGCGCCGGCTGTCGAGCCGTCAACGCGAGGCGCTTGAGCTGGTCTTCTATCACGAGCTGAACATTCAAGAGGCGGCAGCGGTGATGGGCGTCTCACTCGGTTCGGCTCGCACGCATTACGAGCGAGGGAAGAAGCGCCTGCGAGAAATGTTAGAGGAGTCCGAAGAGCTTTATGAATCTGAATGGGGACGAAAAAAGAATCCAGCAACTGTTCGATGAGATGAGCCGGGGCGATGAATTGCGGATGCCGGCTTTTTCACGAGTGGTGCAGGGGGGAAGTTCGAGAGTGGCGCCTTTGGGAAGCGGCGTGTCTCGAAGACTGGTGTGGGCGTTCGCGATGCTGTGCGTGGTTGTGATTACGCTGGCGATTGTCACGCTTCGGCATCAGAGCCCGGCCGTGCGCGATGATCAGGTAGCGGCGCACGAGCAGCCCTCCGAAAGCTCGCCGTCATCTATTGCGCCAGCGGCTATTCCGCCGGCGGCGGTGAAAGCGAACCAGTCGAACCAGCCACCCGGCGACCAAGTCGTCAAACGCGTTCGTCATCATCACAGACCTTCGAACGAGTTGGCGCTTGCGATCAAGCTCTCGACCTGGCGGTCCCCGACAGCCTCGCTGTTGACAACTTCCGGCGACGACAAGCTGATGTCGCTTCCAAAACTTGGCGAATCACTACGGTCGTTGCGGTTCTATTCCCTCGACGAACTTAATTGAACGGAGGAAATCATGAAACTGAAAGTCATCGTGTTATGTGCAATCCTGTTTGGGGCTGCGGCTGTAGTCTTGTCCCAGGAGCCGCCGGCCCAACCGGCCCAACCTCAGCAGCCGCCGATGGCGGAGCGTCCGCCGCAAGGGCCGCCACCGCCGCCGGGGCAACCTGGGCGACCTATGCCTCAGCATGCGCCTCGACCGGGCCAGCCGCCTCGGCCACCCGAGCCCCCTGACCCTATTGCTCAGAACCTTTTTCCGCCTGAGATGGTGATGCAGCATCGCCAAGAGATTGGGCTGACCGACGAGCAGAACACCGCCATCAAGCAGGAGTTGAGAAAAGCATCGACGAAGTTCAACGAGCTTCAGTGGCAGATGGAAGATGAAATGGAGACGATGAACAAGCTGACCAAGGCCTCCTCTCTTGACGAGCAGAAGGTGCTTGCTCAGTTGGACAAGGTCCTCAACATCGAACGCGAGTTGAAACGGGCTCAGTTGGCTGTCGCAATTCGAATCAAGAACAAGCTCACGCAGGAGCAACAGACCAAGCTTCAGGAGATGCACCATAAGCCAACGCCGCCGCCGCGCTGAAGGAGAGACCCAAGAAAGGAAGTGACGCCGGCCTTGCTGCGTCACTTCCTTCGCCTTTGAAACCTCTGAACGCCCGCCCGTTAGTTCCCACCATCAGTGACGCAGGACACAGCGTCTTTCTTTCAAGTGCGAGACAATGACATTGACCGGCATGCGCCGGAGCTGAATTACTTGCTGCGCTTTAGCGCGCGCCATATAATCCAGCCGCTCATGCCGGTCAGCGAACAATATCTCGATTACGTGGTGGACCAGCTTGGATGTATCGGCGAGGTCGTCGCGAAAAAGATGTTCGGCGGAGTGGGGCTCTATCACGATGGCGTCTTTTTCGGACTGGTCGCCAACGACGTTCTGTTTTTCAAAGTGGACGACGTGAATCGTCCCGCTTACGAGGCAGCCGGCGCAGAACCGTTTAAGCCCTACGGCGACGAGTCCTATTCGATGAGTTATTTTGAAGTGCCCGTAGACGTGCTCGAAGATACTGATAAGCTAAGAGAGTGGGCGAGAGGAGCAGTCTCGGCAGCCGAGAGAAAGGCTTCATCGAGCAAGAGAGGTAGGAAAGGTAAGACGCCTAAAGAACGGGGCACCGCTTAAATACGCCGTTACGGGAAAACAAGACCATCCACAGATGACGCAGACAAAAGACCGAAGAAAGACGAAGCGAAAAGCCGATCTGTGACATCTGCGTATCTGTGGAAAGCACCTCCTTGAGAAAAGAGAAAAGGGGGTTCGCGCTAAGTAACGAAAAGAGGCAAAGCCATGCCACGCTTGAGAGACTTTCAGGGAATCGAAGGCCAGGACTTTTTCGAGATCGACCGGGGATTTCAGTCGCTGCTGAACGAACTGTTGACCAAAGAAGAACTCGAGCCGGTATTCAATTCGC
>JADGNW010000159.1 GCA_017883315.1 Blastocatellia bacterium
CGGCGCCGAATGTCACTCGCTTGGTGAAGAACGATGACGTCATCCAATCAAACGCGCCGCCCAGACTTCCTCCGCTGCCGAATGATTGGCTGACCTGAAGTGTTTGAGTGTCGCCTATCTTCACCATTGCGCCCACCGTCGTATTGGCGCTCGGCGGCGTTAGAGCGCCGATGGTGTTCCCCAGCGTCAAGAACTGGCCGTTTTGAATACGAGAAAAGTTTCCAAACAGCCTCCAGCTTTTGAACTCCTTCGTGGCGTTGAATAGCGTGTAAGAATTGCTACCCGTGAGATTGTTGCTGCCCTGCGTGTGTGAGAAGTTCATCGTCGGCCAAAAGCCTCGCGGCGTAACGCTCAACGTCGCCGTGACGGAGTGATCGTTCTGAGGCGCCAAGTTCAACGGAGTGGGCGATGTGCTGCTAGTCGCACCCGACGGTTCGAGCGACTCTCTCGACGATCCGGTAAGCGACGTTGACAACCATTGCGCGATGCGCCAATTGAAGCCTCCTGACAACAGATTCATTGGCGTAAACAGACCGCCCGCTTGCGGACTCAAGAAGTTTGATCCGATGTGCGTGTAGTGGCCTCGCAGCGTGAAGCCTTCGGTCAAGCTGAACAGTTCCGATACGTCCACCATCGGCGCGAACCCGTGGACTTCGTTCTCGTGCGGCGTGAGGCCGGAGAAGTTACCGGCTCCAACGTCTCCCTGAAACTGATTGCGCGTCGAGCTGTATCTGACACTTCCGGTTATCATTTCTCCGCTCGATGTCGGACCGTTGAAATACATCAAGCCGGATGAAAAGGTCAGTAACTTCGCGGAAGCCGGCTTTTGGTTTGAAGGTCCGAATGTCGCGAATGACCCGAAGACGTTGGTGTCATATCGCGGCTTCGGTCGCTCCACTGGTACCAAGGCCAATCCGGTTAGCGGGTCCGTAAGGGTTATCCGCGTCGATACATCCGACAACGCCCTGCCTCCAAACACCGTAACGCGCACGCCGTCGAAGGGCTGTTGAATAGACACTCCGCGAATCGCTGACGATAGAAACTCGAGATCGGTTCCGGTGCCGAAGTCTCCGGCCATCAGTCGTTGCCCGTTCTCTCTTTCAAAGGTAAAAAGGCTCCGTCGAAAGACCACGGGGCCCTGCGTCGTCCCGCCATCGAAGTTTGATAAGAGATCGAAGCGTCCATCCTTGATTCGCCCGCTCGAATGCAGCGACAGGTTGTGATTGAAAGAGCTCGAATAGAAATTGAGATTTGAAGAATAATCGATTTGATAGAGTTCCCACGCAGCTTGTTGTGCTCCGGCTCTGACCGGCTCGGGGCCTGATTGGCCGCGCGTGATCCTCACCGAGTGTGTGGCTTGATCAACGATGATTGAAGCATCAAGCAGCGGAGCCAGTATCTCGACAGGCAGCATCAATTCTTCCGGGTTCGGCGGAAACGCGATATCCGCGGTATCAGACACGACCATAACTACAGAGCCGTCTTCCAGAATCTGATTACGCTGGGCGTTGAACTCTGCGACTACGCCGGTTTGCCTCTGGACTTTGACGTTACGAGTCGCGAGATCAACCGTAACCGCGTCGCCGAGAGCGCGCGCTATGCTGACCGCGGGCAGGAATATTCTATTGCCGCGCTGCTGTGGCAGGCTGAATGGGCCAGTGAGCGGCCGGTCGGCAACCACGATCGCGCTCTTTGGCGACTCAGTGCGTTGCGTCGACGCGGCACTGACCTGCCGCGCCGGTGTCTCGGAAGATGTCTGAGGCTTAGGTGCTTCGCCGTTTTGCCCGGCCATTGCGCGGCAGTCCGGGACACCGTTTGATGATTGCAATAGCCAGAACAGACAGAGAGCGGCGCTGGTCCTAATCAAGATACTGACTTTCATCGATCACTCTAGGGGACCAACGGTAGACTCAGAGAGGCTGCTTGAAAGCGGCGCTTTAGCGCGGCCTTGGGGATGGGAGCAGAGAGGCTGAGAAGAGCAGTTCGCGTGGAAAGAATCTCAAGGGCAAGCTGATTGTAAGGCGGAGCAATATCTCACGCAATAGTAATTCTTTCCGGGTTTTGGGGAACAGAGTCGTCGAATAATCGAGATAACTCGTCATATTGGGTCACCCCAGGAATGAAAAGTAAGAACGAGCGTGAAGATTATAATAGCGTTTGAAGAACAGATCGTTGGATGTGGAAGTAAGGGACAGTGCTTCACTGTAATCGATGTTCCTTTTTTCCTCGGGTCTCCATTCTAAGTGCATTCAATATCACAAAAAGACGCCGGGTCTGTGCTCGCCTCGACTAACCCCTGTAGGGAATATACACCGTCAAAATTCTTTGTTAAGCTCGTCACTCCTTCAATCTGGTACCAACTCGTGGGTTCAACGGATCCATCGCAGGACGAATCATGCGAGAGGGTATGAATATTGTTAGAGGTTGAGCTACCAGTCGGAGAGGAGAGAGCAGTCGTAGCTAAGGGGAGTTCCAACGCGCTTGTCCTCATTGCCTATTATGAAATGGTTCAGCATTACCCTTCTTGCCTGCGTTCTTGTCGGATCAAGCGGACCCGCGAATTCGTCTCCGCTTGATCAAGGAACAGCGGGAATAGCAGGAAGAGTTTCGCCTTGTGTCAGGCTCTCGATCGGGCAAGCCTGGCAGCAGCAGGCAGCGGGTACGGGTTTGCTCGTTACCGCGGAAGGCGTCGGACTCGATGCGGTGCAAGTCGTACTGAGCGGAACGGCGCCCAGCTCTTCGCTCCAGGTAGTGCTGCCGCTTGAGATTCGCACAAACGTACCTTATGAATTGAAACTGGTCTTGCTCTCGTCGGAAGGCTGCGCGCCGGAGATCGCAACCTCCGTCGGATCGATTCGTCCCAGTGGGACACTAGTCAGCTCAGGGGCCGCCGCAGCTTCGCGCATTAACGAATCGTTAGACCTGGCGCGCTGCTTCAGTCCTACAGCCGCGCTCCGCGGATCGCGCGTATCAAACCGCGGCAACTTCAGCACTATTGGCAACGCACTCCTTGCCAACCTGGATTTATCAATTTCACCGACCCAGCAGCAGTGTTACTGGCGCGTAGTGTTCCGAATCTCACTACATCCATCCGCCTAGTTGCTATTCGACAAAGCCCAACAGCACAGCTTCTGCGGCTCGCGCTGCGACTGCTTAGAAGTCTTCTACGACTCCGTTCGAAGCCACTCGATTGACTGCGCCTCGTCGCGAGCTGCTTTTGGCCCTTAGAGCACGCGTGCTAAGATTTTCGCACCAGCAGGCTGATGAAAAAGGTAATGCGACAGTTCTCACATCGGATGCCGATAATCCCACCAACGCAGTTGGAGGTTGGTTCATACTCGGCCTACGAAACGCAGTCGCAGCCGCGTTTTGAATTCCACCAACGCAGTTGGTGGTTCGTTCATACCCGGCCTAACTACAGTCGGAGGGGTTACCTTTCCAGCCTGCACTCGGACTGGCGCTCAGATAGGCCCTCGCATAGGTTGGATATGAACGATCCACCAACTGCGTTGGTGGGATTCGTAAGTGGGGGTTCGCGTTTGTGTAGGCCGAGTATGAACGAACCACCAACTGCGTTGGTGGGATTACCCGTCAATGCTAGTGTGTTATCGGCTTTTTCAGCAGCCTGCTAGGGGACACTTTGAAATCATTGAAGCTATCAACTCTTATTTTGCTCATCGCGACCACGGCGATGGTCTTTAACTCTTCTGCGCAGGAACAAGAAGAAAATGATCCCGCAAAAGCTGCTGCGCTCGTTCGTGAAGCAATAGCTGCGCGGGGCGGCGACGCTTACTTGAATATTCGCTCGGTGGTGAGTCGCGGGCAATACACGGCATTCGAGAAGGGTGTGTCCGGCGATCCGGTGAGTTTTGTCGACTATGTTGTTCATCCAGGGCGAGAGCGTACTGAATTCGGCAAAGGTGACACCAAGCTTGTTCAAGCGAACTCAGATGGCAACGGTTGGGTATACGACGCCAGGCAGAAGATGATCCGCGATCAGAAGGAAGATCAGATAAAACAATTCGAGCAAAGTGCGCGCTACGACCTCGATAACCTATTGAGGACTGCGTCGCAGAAATCGGGGCCTAAGCTGGTCTACCTGGGCCGGCGCGAAGCGTGGCGCAACACGTTCTCCGAAGCGGTGCGCGTCGACTTCACCGACGGAAGCCCGGCTACCTTGCACTTTGATCCGCATTCCAAATTTCCAATCATGATCGAATACAAGACCGTAGGGGAAGAAGGCACGGTCAACAACGAAGTGCGCTACTACAGGTGGGTAGACTTCAGCGGCGTAAAATTTCCTACAATTCAGGATTCATATCGCGACGGAAAACAGAGCAACCGTGTGAGCTTTGATACTTTTATCGTGAATTCGAGCTTGCCTGAGAAGCTGTTCGCAAAGCCGTCGAACATCAAAGAAGTGAAGTGATCAGTTCACCCTCTGCAACGACCCTTCAACGAACGCTTGAAAGCGCTCGCGCATCTTTATCAGGTCTTCGGTAACCTCGTTCAAGTCATCGAGCATTTCATTGAGTGTTTCGATAGGGAATTCAGGACCGACGGACATCGCCGAGAGTTGAACCTCCATTCCGGTTAGGCGCGCTTCGATCGTTGCGAGTTGGGATTTGACATCTCGCCACATATTCTCGATCGTCGTCAGATATTTCTCGATGCTGTCCTGGAAGTCAGACACCCTGAAGTGGAGGTCGGAGAGCATCTGCTTAAACCTCTCGAGTGCGAACTCCTGCTTGTCGGTTTCGTCAGACATTTTTCGTTGCCTTCTTTGGTGAGAGTGCTCCCGCCCGTTCTCAGGTACAACGTAGCTACGCGACGGTGACCTCCTTCGCTAGATAGACCTCTTGAATCGCGTTGAGGATCTTGACGCCTTCCGGCATAGGCTTCTGAAAAGCTTTGCGACCCGAGATCATTCCGGTCCCGCCGGCTCGCTTGTTGATGACCGCGGTCTTGACCGCTTGCTGAATGTCGTTCTCGCCCGACGCGCCGCCCGAGTTGATCAACCCAGCCCGGCCCATATAGCAGTTGACGACCTGGTAACGAGTGAGGTCGATCGGATGATCGGTGGTCAACTCCGAGTAAACGCGCTTGTCGGTTTTGCCGAACTTCAGGACGTTATAACCGCCATTGTTCTCGGGCAATTTCTGTTTGATTATGTCGGCTTCGAGCGTAACGCCGAGATGATTAGCTTGCCCCGTCAAATCAGCCGCGGCGTGATAGTCGGCCTCCTTTGTCTTAAACGCCGCGTTGCGAAGATAGCACCACAACACGCAGAACATCCCGAGCTCGTGAGCGCGCGCGAACGCTTTGCTGACCTCCTGGATCTGGCGCTTCGATTCTTCAGATCCAAAGTAGATCGTCGCGCCGACTCCCGCACAGCCCTGCTCGTAAGCCTGTTCTACTGAGCCGAACATGATTTGATCAAAACTGTTCGGATAAGAGAGAAACTCATTGTGATTGAGTTTTAGAATGAACGGAATCTTGTGAGCATACTTACGCGAGATCGAGCCGAGCATTCCCAGCGTCGTAGCGACCGCGTTGCAGCCACCCTCGATGGCGAGCTTGATGATGTTCTCGGGGTCGAAGTACTCGGGATTGGGAGCGAACGAAGCACCAGCGGAATGCTCGATGCCCTGATCGACCGGGAGGATAGACAGGTAACCCGTGCCGCTCAGTCGTCCGTGATTGAACATCGCCGCAAGGTTGCGCAGAACCTGAGGACGCCGGTCTGTCCCGACGAGCACCCGGTCGATGAAGTCAGGTCCGGGGAGATGAAGCATCTCTTTGGGTACGGTATTGCAACGATGAGTCAGCAAGCTTTCGGCTTGGTCGCCGAGGATTTGTTCTATGTCTTTGATCATTTTAGTCCTCCCGTATGCGCTCACGCGCGGAATGATTTTCCAAGTGTGAGTTCTGCTTAACGCTTGAACATTTTATGCGCCTCGAATTCTGAGGTCAAACGAATAACATTTGTTGGGATTCATTGCGGCAATGAGACGCATGCGTTCGCGCTTCAACGCATGAACTCATCGGTTACAAATTGACCGGGAGAGATTCCAGTTGAGAAGCCCGGCCCCGGCGCGCGACGGGCATGGGGTGAATATTTGAGCGCGCTCCCGCCACGTAAGACGAAAGGCAGAACCTCAACTACTGAAGGATTAGAACTTCCATCAGGACTCTAACTAATCGCCATTGATCAGCAACCGCGTCTCCTACTCCAGCGCGCTGAACGTGTACATCTTCCCGAGGGACGAGGAGGAACTGGCAGAGACGAAAGCGCCAGGGGGAAGAAATCCATATTCTCCCAAACTGAGGTTCTGTAAATTGACGACGAATGTCCGGCTCGCCATTTTCTTGCCTTCGAACTCAACAAGGTCGCGCGTAGCGCCGCCTTTGACGTGAAGAATGCCGCCGGTCACCGTGCGGAACTCTCTGTACTCGTCCTTACCGCGGAGTCGTAGCAATTGATACTCGGTGATGGCGACTCCTTCCGGAGCATAGATACAGAATTCAAGCGGTGTGTTGACCTTGTTGCGGCTAGATTTACCTTGGAGATGACCATTCACATCGCCCTTCACTATTCCAGCCGAAGCGATGCTCTTTAGGACGCCTCCGGTCTTCCAGTTGATGACCTCTGGTTGAATCTCGATCCACTGGTTGTCTCTCTTTATGTAGACCCCTATCTCGCTTGGGTAGCCACTTGCCGACAGATCGGGTCCAGCGCCTGTCGGGGGTTTCCCGCCCGTTGTGCCGTTGCTGCGATTGAGCATGGCACCGATGATCTTGTCGGAGACTCCGGCGTTCTTAAGCGAAAGAATGTCATCTGCGCCAAGCGCATACTTCCCTGGCTGAGAGTTGACGGTTTGCACGATCAGGTCTTCGCTCAGCCCCGCCTTTACGAGTTTGACTACGGAATCGTTCGTGAGCGATTCCTGTGCGGACACGAAACAGACAAATGAACACAGCAAGACGAGCGCATAAGTTGTGCGTCTGATCATATCTATTCCTC
>JADGNW010000160.1 GCA_017883315.1 Blastocatellia bacterium
AGTATGAGGGATCGAGCTTCGTGGCGCAGGAGATCGACAACGATTGCTTTGTCGCGATAGAACTGGCCGCATCCGCCAATATTGGTGAGGCGCTGTTTCGACTCGGACCCGCCGTAGCGAAGCTCCGCGACGAACTCATGGATTAAGCTCTCCAGTTTTGATCTCAGTGCTCGCAAGCGCGGGCCTTCACCGCTGGTATACGTCTACGTTGATTCTGACAGGAACATTGATCAGCGTTACTGGCCGGCCCTTGATAGTAGCGGGGCGGAACCTTGATTGTTGCAGGGCCGTAATAGCTGACTCGGTCATGAATGGAACTTCACGAATAACCTCGATGTCAGTTATCGTGCCGTCTTCGCGGAATGTCGCGCGCAGCCACACCTCGCCTTTAACCTTGTTCGCCTGTGCTTCCGGAGTAGTGAGCGGAGTTGGTCTGTGGAGCCATACGACCCCGGTGCTGTCTGGGATGTTGCGAATCATGTTGTAAGGAATTGGACCGTTTGCATTGTCTCGCCCAGTTGGCAATCCGATGCGGCCCTTGTCACCTGTTCCACCTCGACCGCCATTCCCCGAACCCGGACCGCCGCCCGGACCCGCGCCAGGGCCGTTCTTTCCGCCAAGCCCTTCACCTGTTCCAGGCCCGGGAGATGGAGCTTCCGCAATGACTCCGGTCGGTACGCCAAGAGCAAGTCCCGGCGGAGGCGCCGAGCTGTCGGGACCGACAATTGTCGGTGGTAGTTGAATCGTGGGCAGTTTCACACTCGGCGTGTTGGGCTTGACGATCTGAGGACCCGAAGACATTTGAGGCAGCGGACCTCTTGTAGCCGGAAGCGGATTGCGATCTCCGCCGCCTCCACCGCCTTGATCCTTTTCCCCGCGAGGCGCTTTTGACTCTGTGCCGGGCTCACTCAACGGAAGCCATACCAACTTCGTGCCTCCAGCATCTTCAGCCGGCTTGACGAACATTGTCCGCCAACCAACTATAGCTATCACGATCAGCAGCGCAGCATGCACAATCACCGCGATCGCAAGGCCGGCGTAAATTCGTTGACGGCGCTTCGCATCTTTCGTGTCGGCAGAAAACAAATCTCGAATGAAAAGACGAGGATCGCGAGCGAGATCTCGTATCGCGGCTTGGACTTCTTCAGCCAGGCGTGAGACTAAACTTTTCTGTTCGATTAGCGAGAACGGCGGGGAGTCAGCGTGGCTCGGACTTCCAACAAACTCGGTTGTCATTACTGAAGCCATCTTGGGGTGAGCCACTCGAGCGGAAGGACATAAGCTTACACGAGCGAAGGCCACGACCGTTGACCGGCCGTGGCCTCGACCAAAGTGTTATCTCAGATTGAACTCGATCAGAACAGGCATCCAATACGCGACAGGCTGCCCGCTCTTCATTGCAGGCTTGAATCTCAACTGGTAAGCGGCCTGTATGGCTTGTTCATCCAATCCGTCCGGAAGCCCACGCGTTATCTTGACCTGCTTCACTTGTCCGTCAGCACCAATCAACACGCGAGCAGTCACATTGCCCTGGATCTTGTTCTTTCGAGCCTCCTCAGTATAGCGAGGCTGCGGACTGTTCAACGCGATCGGCTTAGTGTCAACGCTTGTCGCTGGACCGCTGCCGTTCCCGCCGCCGAGTCTCGGGGCGCCGCCGCCCATGTTGTAGCCGTTACCCGGGCCGACGCCTCGCCCGTTGCCCGGCCCCATGCCGCCGCCGTCACCTGTGCCCATTCCTCCGCCTGAACCAGGACCCGCTGATGGCGGACCGGGCACGCCGTTGGGCAAGCCTGTCATCGCGAGTTCATCGCGCTTGGGCTCAAGCTTGGGATCAACCATCACGGTTTCCGGCACGACCAGTGACGGAGGCCGCGGAGTCGGCTCGGGTCGCGGAGCTATTATCGGAGGAGTAAGAGAGAACTTCGGTAGCTGGCCCTTCGAGGCCGGCGTCGGAGTGTTTCGACCACCGCCGCCACCGCCGCCAGCTTTCTCCTTAGCTTTCGGTTTCTCGATCTCAACCGGTTTGAAGTCCTCGGGGTTGACCCAGTGAATCGCCAGTTCCCCCTGCGGATCACTCTTTGCTTTCGCGTGAATCGACCACAAGATCAATATCGCGCCGAAGAAGCAAGCATAGACCACGATGCCTATCGCCAAGCCAAATCTCAGAAGCATCTTGCGTCGATGACCGCCGACGCCGTCGCTCTTGAAGGCGCTAACGACATAAGATTTTGGGTTCTGGCGGAACTCACTACTGGCTTCCAAGAACTCCTTGATCAGCCGAATGCCGATAGATGGTTGATGAAGGAAGGTGTCTGCGAATAATACTTTCTCTTGCATTTCCCTTTCTCCGAAAGCCCCGTGCTGCATCCGATATGCGCGGCAACTAGCTCTGAAGTTATAAGAGGGATACCCCTCTATACATCCTGTTCCTGCGCCATCTTCATCAGCGGTTGGTTGAGACGGCTACTATATTGTCACTTGGCGCTCTAACCGATGTCAAGACCAAACATTTTCATCTTCCACGGCTTAAACTCGGATTTGAGCGCTTCAAACACTACATTCGTAGAATGATTCTGGCGTCGCCGACTTGCAGGTTTACTTCGATTGAGCGCCGCCAATTTCTTAGTGCTTCGATCGAGGAGCTGAGATGCCCCGCTGGTGCTACAGACTCTATTCTCCGTCACTTCGGCAACCTGCCGCTAGAACTCAGCAACAAAGCGCAAGACTTTGACAACCTATTTTGATTCAATCTTACTCAGTCTCGCTTACGCAGTCTCGAACGGGCGACCGTTCAAAGAAAGGATATTTTCAATGCCAACCAATAACCAGAAGACCCCAATTGCTATCCCCGTTACAATAGAGGACCCGAAAGGCAGACTAGGAGTGCTGCTGGTCGGTCTCGGCGCGGTGAGCACGACCTTCATCGCCGGCGTCGAAGCGATCAAGCGTGGCATAGCCGAGCCCATCGGCTCGCTGACGCAGATGGGAACAATTCGATTAGGCAAGCGAACCGACAACCGAACGCCGATGATCCGTGATTTCGTTCCGCTCGCTTCCATTGACGATCTTGTCTTCGGCGCGTGGGACATATTCGAAGAAGATGCCTATGAATCGTCGCTTCACGCGGGCGTGCTCGAGCGCGACCTGGTCAATCAGCTCAAGGCAGAGCTTCAGAGAATCAAGCCGATGAAAGCTGTCTTCGATCAGCACTACGT
The DNA here is from genome assembly GCA_017883315.1 of Blastocatellia bacterium. Classification (GTDB taxonomy): domain Bacteria; phylum Acidobacteriota; class Blastocatellia; order UBA7656; family UBA7656; genus Onstottus_A. The sequence continues at coordinate 3,216 of JADGNW010000160.1, forward strand.
CAAACGGCTCAACGGCACGCATATCAAACACGGCGCGAACAAGATGGAACTCGCCGAACAGTTGATCGAGGATATACAGAACTTCAAACAGACAAACGAGTGTGATCGACTCGTGATGGTCTGGTGCGCTTCAACTGAAATATTTATGCAGCCTACGGAAGTGCACAAAGACCTGGAGTCGTTCGAGACGGCGATGCGCAACAACGATCACGCAATCGCGCCGTCGATGATCTACGCTTATGCCGCGCTAAAATCGGGAGTGCCCTTCGCGAACGGCGCGCCCAATCTCACAGTCGACGTTCCGGCGCTGACAAAGCTCGCTGTCGATCAAGGACTGCCGCTTTGTGGTAAAGACTTCAAGACGGGTCAGACCTTGATGAAGACGATCATCGCGCCCGGTTTGAAGTCGCGCTTACTCGGATTGCACGGGTGGTTCTCTACAAACATTCTCGGCAACCGCGATGGCGAAGTGCTCGACGATCCAGAATCGTTCAAGACCAAAGAAGAGTCGAAGCTGTCGGTGCTCGAGTATATCTTGCAGCCTGACGTGTACCCGACGCTGTACAAAGACTTCAGTCACATCGTGCGAATCAACTACTATCCGCCGCGCGGCGATAACAAAGAAGGCTGGGATAACATTGATATTTTCGGGTGGCTCGGTTATCCGATGCAGATCAAGATTGATTTTCTTTGCCGCGATTCGATACTCGCGGCGCCGATCGTATTGGATCTCGCTCTGTTCATGGACCTGGCAAAGCGCGCGGGCATGCGCGGAGTACAGGAGTGGCTGTCATTCTATTTCAAGAGCCCGATGACCGCGCCCGGCTTATACCCCGAGCACGATCTGTTCATTCAGTTGATGAAGCTCAAGAACACGCTGCGCCATCTAAAAGGCGAGGAGCTGATCACTCATCTTGGTCTTGAGTACTACGATTAATCTTCAGAGAGGATAAGAGGTAGATGGCCGCCGAGCATCCCAGGTCGGCGGCCATCAATCTTCTTTGATCGATCGTGTTAAGCCGCTTGCTCGGCAGTATCCTTGCGGCGACGCGTCGCCAACATTGCGATTCCTCCCGCGAGCGAGCCGGCGCAAATCGTGAACGCGACCCAAAAGATCATCTGTGGTAGCACCGCGATCAGCAGGAACTTCGACCAGACGCTTGAGAACTCAACTCCCGGAGGTCCAAGGCTGTAGTGCGTGTCCCAATTGCCCTTGATCGAGAAGTACATAATGATCAGCACCGGGATGCGAGCCGCGTAGCCGTACGCAAGCAGAACCTTTGAAAGAGCCCGCCACGCCAAGAATGGAAGCGCCGCGCCGCCCACCATCAAAACGAGACCAACAATCTCCTTGCCCGGAAACGTGATGTGTGTGGCCTCCGCCGGCGCAACTAGAACCGTGCCTCCGAACACAAGCACGAGCCCGAGTATCGCAAAACCTATGGTGCCGCCTGCACTCGCTGGAGCTTCGCCTGCGGAAGCGAGCTTTAGTGCGAAGTAGACACCAAACACAAACGCGAGCCATGTGATCCCAATGATTGCACCGCCGCCGCCCGCTGATCTACTGAACAGAACTGTCGGCCAATGTTGTAGCTCCCCGACCAGCCGCAACAGAGTTATCGCTAGAGTTATGACGCTTGGAATGAGGATAAGCTGCGTAATGTTTATCCTCGTGCTTGGGGAGTTTGAGGAGTGTGAGCTGACTGCCATTTTTCTCTCCTTTTGGTTTGTGGTTTCAATTCCACAGACGCGCTATGCCTGGGCCGTCTGCCCGACCGGCTTGCGCCGATGAACGATTGCTGTTGCTATGCTTCCGAAGAGTGAGCCCGACCATATCGTGAATCCTACCCACGCGATCATCTGA
>JADGNW010000161.1 GCA_017883315.1 Blastocatellia bacterium
TGATGCTCGCCTTTGCGAGGGTCTGCGTATTCGTACAAATGAGTTCCGTCGAAGTAGGCCAGTCCGTGCCCGTCTTTTGGGAAATGAGCCGGCACCCAATCGAGGATTACGCCTACGCCATTGCGGTGACAGTAGTCGACGAAATAACTGAAGTCGTCGGGCTCGCCGTGGCGGCTGGTCGGCGCGAAGTAGCCGATCGTCTGATAACCCCAGCTTCCGTCGTAGGGATGTTCGGTCACGGGCAACAGCTCGATGTGCGTATAGCCCATCTGCTTGACGTATTCGACCAGCTTGTGAGCAAGCTCACGATAGTTGAGATAGCGGTCGCCCTCTTCCGGCGCCCGCATCCATGAGGCGAGATGTACCTCGTAGATCGAGATCGGCGCGTCGAGCGCGTTTTTCTCAGTTCGCTCGTTCATCCATTGTTCGTCGCGCCATTGATACTTGTTGATGTCGTAAACGATGGCCGCGGTCTTCGGGCGGCGCTCAAAGTAGAACGCATAGGGATCGGTCTTCTGAACGATGAGGCCGAATCGCCGCCACTTGATTTCGAACTTGTAGAGCGCCTCTTCCCGGAGCCCGGGGATGAAGATTTCCCAGATGCCCGCGCCCGGATGAAAGCGCATCGGATGACGGCGGCCCTCCCACTGATTGAAGTCGCCGATGAGACTGACACGCCTTGCGTTCGGCGCCCACACAGCGAAGTGAACGCCGCGCACCCCGTCGACGATTCGGACGTGGGAACCGAGCTTTTCGTAGTTGCGATAGTGCGTGCCTTCCTTCAGCAAATGGAGGTCGTAATCCGAGAGCAGGGGAGGGAAGCTGTAAGGATCGTGAAACTCCCACGAGTCTCCGAATCGGTTAGCGGCTTTCAAGCGATAGGGGAAACGCTCTTCCCGCTCAGTGAGGGTCAGTTCGAAGAAACCTTCATCGCGGAGCTTCTGCATCGCGTGTTCCGTCGAGCCATCCGCCTCAACGACCGACAAGCGTTCAGCTTCAGGAACGAAAGCGCGCACGACGACGGACTTCAATTCGCCGGCTTCGATCTTGTGCAGGCCCAGAAAGCCGAACGGATCGGGGTGATCCCCTTGAATCAGGAGATCAATGTCGAAGGTTTGGACTGTGCTCATTCCTGCTTGACTAGACCAAGTTCGCGATGCGCTGTCAAGCAATCGATTTGCGCCTGTTGACCAGGTGAGAAGGAACCGCTGATTTGCACTGACTTTGTTTCACTGATCAGCGCAGATCAGCGCACCGACGGCAGCGTGAATCAGCGGTTCCTTCTCTCCGGCACGACGAGCTTAACCATTACCAAACGGTTTGATCTTTCACCGCATAGGCGTTCACAATATTCCGGCATCAAAAACGAACAAGCGATTAGAGAATGACAGTGACGAACAAAGAGTCAGGCGCGGACGTACACGAGTTCGTGGATAGAGTCTTTCGGATCAGCACCGCGGCTTCGACATACCTTACCTTATGCATGCCCTCTGTAAGCATGGAGATCGGACCTGTTAATGAAACAGAAGTTGCAAACGTTTTTGCGAGGTGGATTGGTATTACTGCGGGAACTCGCCGTCTGAGTGAGTGATGAATGGAAAACGGTGTTAACAATATTGCTGACCCGCTCGCGTCAGTAGCCGTCCTTCCTGATGGGCCTGATGGGCCTGACGAGCCTGCGAAGCTGGCCGAACCCGTCATTCATCTGGATGGCTTGAGCGTTCAGTTTGGCAAGCGGCCGATCCTGAAAGAGCTGAGAGGCGAGTTGCGCGGACGCGCGATTGGACTGCTCGGGCCAAACGGCGCGGGCAAGACGACTCTGATTCACACGCTGCTCGGATTTCACCCGCCCTCCTCGGGCACGGCTCACATCTTTGGCCGCGACATTCGCAACGGCGCAAAGCAGATTCGAACGCAGATCGGCTACATGCCCGAGCGCGACTCGTTCATCGCTAACATGAGTTGCGTTCACTTTGTTCGTTTGATGGCGGAGCTTTCGGGTTTGCCGTCGGAAGCCGCTCTGGAACGCGCACACGAGGCGCTGTTCTACGTAGGATTGGGCGAAGCGCGCTATCGCCAGCTCGGTACTTACTCGCTTGGCATGAAGCAGCTAGCCAAGCTTGCCCAGGCAATCGTTCACGGGCCGCGATTGATCTTTCTCGACGAGCCCACAAACGGGCTTGATCCGCCGGCGCGTCAACGAATGATCGAGCTCGTTCGCCAAATTCGCGACAGTGGCAAGGCTCACATTCTCTTGTCGTCTCATTTGCTGCGTGACGTTGAAGAGTGCTGCGAAGAGATACTGATTATTAAGGACGGGCGGATAGCGGTTTACTGCAACCTCGAAGAAGAGCGAAGGGCAAATCGCAAGTTCCTCGAGCTTGAGACACGCGGCGATCGTGAGGCGTTTGTCGAAGCGATCGGGACTCTGGGTTGTGAATACGCGCTCACAAGCGAGCGACGCTTGAAGCTGATTCTTCAAGACGACGTAGACATTCGCAATCTGTATCAGCTCGCCGGCGAACACAAAGTGCAGATTCGCCGCCTCAACTTCAAACGCGATTCGCTCGAAGACATTTTCTTAAAGGCTATGGAGGACGGCAATGGCGGTGTAGGACACGCTGCCAGCTTGCCGGACAGGGGGAAGCAATAATGGCGGTACATGAGCATGCCTACAAACCATACGCGGGACCGCTGACGCCCGTGTGGTCGCGCTTCCTCATCATCCCGCGTCACGCGTACCGGGATGTGTTCGCCTCGAAGGTGTTCACCGGTTTCTTCGCGTTGTGCTTCGTGTGCCCGTTGGTGATGGCGATCCTGATCTATCTCCATCACAACCTGACGGCGATGGCGATCTTCCAGATCAACCTGCAAAACCTCGCGCCGATCAACGGAGTTTTCTTCCAGTTCTTTGTTGGGTTTCAAACTGGCCTTGCCTTTCTGCTGACCGTTTTGATGGGGCCGCCGCTGATCTCACGGGATCTGGCGAACAACGCGCTCCCGCTCTATTTGTGCCGTCCGTTCTCGCGCGCCGAATACGTGATAGGCAAGATGAGCGTACTCTTGATTCTGATTTCGGCGATTACGTGGGTTCCGGGTGAGTTGCTGTTTCTCTTCCAGTCTTATCTGGAAGGGGCAGGGTGGGCTGCGAGAAACCTGTGGATGGCAGGCGCGATCTTTGTCGGAAGCTGGACATGGATTCTGTTACTCGCGCTGTTGTCGGTGACGATATCGGCGTGGGTGAAATGGCGATTGGCCGCAAGCGCAGCGTTGTTCGGCCTCTTCATCATCTCGAACGCTATTGGGTTTACCGTAAACGGAGTGCTTCAAACAAGGTGGGGCGGGCTCTTTAACCTGACCATCATAATGAAGACTATCGAAGACAGCTTGTTCCGCGGACCGAACTCAGCGGGGCTTCCGAGTTGGATGGTGCTTCCGACTCCGGCGGCGTGGATCATGTTAGCTCTGTTCCTGGCGCTGTGTTTGTTTCTTCTCACCCGCAAGGTCCGGGCATACGAGGTCGTTCGCTGATGGAGACACCCGCTGATCATACAATCGTCTTCGAAGACGTCTCGAAGTTTTACGGCGAGATACTCGGGGTGAATCGCGTGACTCTCGCGATCGAGCCAGGGATCACCAGCCTCGTGGGGCCCAACGGATCAGGCAAGACTACGTTGATGAATTTGATGACCGGGTTGATCAGACCGACGCGCGGTCGCGTTAGCGTGCTTGGGCTTAGACCCGATCATCCGGAAGTTTTCTTCAGTAAAGTTGGCTACTGTTCGCAGTTCGATTCTTTCCCAAGCGCGCTGACTGGATTTCAGTTCATCAGCTCGTATCTTCGCGTTCACGGGCGGCCGAAGAAAGAGGCCCAGGAGCTGGCGTGGAAGGCGCTGCATCGAGTCGATCTTCTCGAAGCCGCCCATCGCAAGATCGCCGCTTACAGCAAGGGCATGCGCCAGCGCGTGAGATTCGCGCAGGCGATTGCTCACGAGCCGGTCGTGATGATTCTGGACGAGCCTTTGAACGGGCTCGACCCGATGGCGCGCGCTGAAACGATTCGCCTGTTTCGACAGCTCGCCGGCGAAGGGCTTCACCTGATCATCTCGAGCCACATCCTCCACGAAGTGGATATGATGAGCGACAGTGTGATCCTGCTGAACAACGGCTACGTCGTCGCTGAGGGCGAGATTCACGGCGTGCGCAGCGAGATGGAAGAGCACCCGATGCAGATTTTGATTCGCTGCGATCGGCCGGGGCTTCTGGCCGCGCGAGTGTTCGAGCAGGACTCGGTTGTGGAAGCAAAGATTCACAAGGACAAGCGCGGACTCTTCGTGAAGACTCGCGACGCGGATGCGTTCTACCTTTTGTTGAACACCATCGTCGTTGAAGATGGCTTGAACGTCGAATCGATCGCGCCGGCGGATGATGACTTGAACGCGGTGTATCAGTACTTGATCGGAGGAGGCGAAGCGGGATGAGCGCATCAACCGAAGTCATTGCGGATACCAAGCCGTCGCTCGGCCGTCCGTGGTCGCTGTGGGGCCGTCAGATCGGGGCGATACTGCGGCTCGAGGTGAGAAAGAACTTCCTCGGCAAGCGCGCGATTCTGATTTACTTGCTCGCCGCTACGCCGATCCTTTTGATGGCGGCGCTGTCTGCCGAGATAAACTGGCAGCAATCGCGCAACAACAATATTGGCGAGATCAATATTATCTTCGCGAACCTGTATGAAGGACTTATCCTGCGCACGATCATCTTCTTCGGTTGCGCGTGGATTTTCATGAATCTGTTTCGCGGAGAAGTAGTCGATCGCAGCCTTCATTATTATTTCCTCTCCCCTGTCCGCCGCGAAGTGCTGGTCGTCGGCAAGTACGTTTCTGGTTTGATTGCTTCGGTGGTGTTGTTCACGGTGAGCACCGCCGGTTCGCTGGTGTTTCTGTATGTCGGGTTAGGCTCGTCGGGCATGAATTATTTTTTTGAGGGCGCCGGCAAAGGTCAGGCTATGGGTTATCTCGGTATCACGGTGCTCGCGTGTGTTGGTTACGGCGCGGTGTTCATGGTGATCGGGCTCTTCTTTCGCAATCCGATAATCCCAGCTCTTCTGATTTACGGATGGGAGTTCATTAACTTTCTTCTACCGCCTGTGTTAAAGAAGATCAGCGTCATCCATTATCTGCATTCGCTCGCACCGGTGCCCGTTTCCGAAGGTCCATTCGCGATGGTAGCCGAATCGACTCCCGCATATCTTTCTATCCCCGGTTTGCTGCTGATGACCGCCGCAGTGCTTGTGATAGCGAGCTTTCAGATTCGAAGGATGGAAATCAAATACGGCGGCGAGTGACGCAAGAAGCGTTGCCTACGTCGCGGGTTGATCTGGCGAGCCGGGACCCTGGCCTAATGCGGCCCTCACTACTTCACGAACTCGGGCTGCGATGTCGATCGCACGAAGCGCTTCCTCTTCAGACACCTCCTCGTCCTCACCCGGATAACGAGTGCTAATAGCAAAAGGGGTAAGTTCTTCCGCATCCTGCAGTGCCTCACCCTTCAGACCTTGGTCGCTACACAACTCGACGAGCCGGGAGATGTTGTGCGTGTATGGGAAATCGACATGATGAAAGACAAGATAGCCTTTGAGATATTTCTCAGCACACTGCTGGGCGTGATAGGCGATCAGCCGGAAGGGACGATCCGTGGGTAACGTCAGCCCGTGACGCGCCAGGAGTAGATCCTCATCGCCATACGCCAGCCACTGAGTTACCTTTCGCCGTACTTCCTCATCAGGACCGCTCATAGAGCACCTTGCCTTCGAGCGAAGCGGGGCGGGCGACCGTGCCGGGTATGTTGCGGTCTCGTTCAAACTCCTCGGGAGTGAGAACAATCACATCCCGTGAAAAACCCAATCCGCGAAGGGCTCGGTCCATGGCCACCATTAGGGGCCTGCGCTTGCCAGAGAAAGGACATACAACAAGCAGATCAACGTCACTGCGTTCATCAGCGGTCCCGCGCGCTTGCGAACCGAACAGTATCACGCGGTCGGGATGGAAGCCGGCTACTAATCGTTCGGTGGCCCTGTCGATGATCTGTTGGCTTATCACAATTCGCCTCTGGGATCTTGACTAACAAAGTCTCGCTATCGTCGGCAATCTTATCAGCGTTCACGCATGGCAACAACGGCTGCTTGATACCACACACCTCTATACCTTACCCTGCCGTTTCGCTCACGCATCATTCAGCACCCTCAAGATCATGAACAATCGACGCGACAACCACCCACGTTGAACCTCGTTATCTCAA
>JADGNW010000162.1 GCA_017883315.1 Blastocatellia bacterium
GACGAAGACCAAGAAGGGCGAGGTGAAGGACAACTACATTGCCCTGATGAAGAACCTGAGCACCGAAGGCCCGATTGATTTCACCCGGCTGTGGATTCTGATTTACGCGCCGGATCAGGGCCGCTACGTGAGCGCACCCATTGATGGCTCGACTGTGCAAGACGGCTTACACGGTGTGCTTCCAATAACCATTCACCCCGATCATAAAGGTTTCACGATTCACGAGCTCGACGAGACCGGCAAACCGGTTGCGGTCGAGTACGACGCGATTAGGTCTGACGCTTCGCATCTGCGCGTTCACCGGGTTGGTGCGAAGTTCAATTACAAGAAACAACCCGCCAAGGCGAAGCCAAAGGCCAAGAAGTAATAGTCCGCAGACTCATCATCGTTGCCCTCTAGCTCTTACGCGACTTAACTTTGATCACATTGATCATATGGGTCAGTGATTCTTCCACCGACTGGGCTACGAACTCGACCATAGGCTTGGTGTTCATGCGAAGTCCTTCATTGAGAGCATTGCAATAAGCTGGCGCTGTTTCGGGGTCAATGATTATCGGCGGGAGTCCGCTGCGCAGCGTAAACAAGCTCGCAGCTACAAGCGCGGTTCGCTCATTTCTCTGATCACAAGGGCGTATCTCGATCATTCGCAGGAAGACTATTGAAGCTTGCTCGATTGGATGAAGCTCAGCAAAGGAGTCGGCGCTGAACCACTGACAAGCGCTATCAAGAACGGCCGGCAGATTCTCAGCCGTCACCTTCGAAGCCGTGTCGCCAACGTTTCTGAGACCTTGGCCGCCTGTCGGGAAGTTAAGCTTGAGCAGAAGTTTGACCGATAGCGCTGAATCCTTGCCCTGTTCGCGAGCGATAGAAGTTACAGTCCGAAGCGACTCGAGTAAACTCGTCGCCGTTGCCGGTTCGGTAGCTCCAACTGAGCTGGCGGGCAAGGAAACAATTCGCGCGACTTGCTCTCGGTCAATCTCTACGCCTTCAAGCTCGAGCATCGAGCGGACGAATTCTATCTCGATCCATCGATTAAGCGTCTGCTTCTCCTCCGCGGAGAGCTGAAGCTCGGCTAGCTGTTTGTGTTTCTGGTTAACCCGCGCGACCCACTCATAGGTCGGTCGCGCAAACAGAATCGGCATTCCCTGTCCAGGAGGTCTTTGCATTTCAATCAACCGAAGCGGCTGTTCTCAGCCGGGAATCGATGGCACTTTGATCCTCAAATCGGGCTCGTTGTGAATGAAGGTTATTTGCAATGTGCCCGCTACGTCGGCGCCATCTGACGCAGGCCGGTCGCGAACGCTTGAAAAGGAATCATTGCTCTCCTGTGTCAGCCGCAGCTCTCCAGAAACAAGCGCCTCGCGCAGCCGCTCCGTATTGCGGCTTGGAATCTCAAAATTGAAGCAGACCGACACGTTCGAGAATTGCTTTACATCAAGCACCCACGCTCCACTCGCGGTCATCGCCTCCCTGACTCGCGAGATCACCTCTTCCCGGTCTGCCCTCGTAACAGCGTTGATTCTTAGAAGCTCCGCAACCATATCTTCTTGCGATCAGGCGACTGAGCATCCCATACGAGAAGTCAATGCCGATCGCGTTGCTGCCTGCGCGACGCAGTTTGCTAAAGTTCCGCCCGGTTCCGCAGCCCGCATCAAGAATAAGCTCGCCCGGTTGTGGCGAAAGCAACGCGATTGTATGCCGCGAGTCCATTGACACGACCGGATTTGGCGTCGAGTCGTACGCTTCGGACCATAGATCGTACCCTTGTCGCGGACTTACGCGTTCGATCTTCTTCGCAGCCATCGCTTTCTCTCGGCGCTGAATATTAGCACACGCATGGTCCGTGCGCTTGACAGCCCCTCGGGTAGCACGTGACACTTTGAGGCGCTAGTTGCGATTGGTACAATCGAGTAGGGAGCGGCAGATTTTCCCCGCAGGTAACTCAGCAAGAATGCAGACTGAACGCGAACTTAGACAGCAGATCGTCGAGATAGGGCGCCGCATCTACGAACTCGGTTTTGTTGCGGCGTCTGACGGCAACGTCAGTGCTAGGCTTGCGGACGGCACGATTCTCACTACGCCGACGATGGTATGCAAAGGGAGAATGAGGGAAGACATGCTCGTTCTCGTCGACATCAACGGCAAGAAGCTCCGCAGCGACGAGCGCAATCCATCGTCTGAGTTCTCGATGCACAGGACGATTTATACGCTCCGTCCTGATGTTCACGCGGTGGTTCACGCTCATCCGCCGTTTGGGACGGGTTTCGCTGTAGCAAATGTTCCGCTCGATAAGCCGTTGCTGTCTGAGGTGATACTCACGTTAGGATGCGTGCCGCTGACGGGTTACGGCACGCCCTCGACGGAAGAGTTGCCTCAATCGCTGGCGCCGTTCATACCGCATCACGATGCGCTGCTGCTGGCGAATCACGGAGCAGTCGCTTACGGGCCGGAGCTCGAGACGGCTTTCGCGCGGATGGAAACGCTCGAGCATTTCGCCAAGATAACGCTGGTCGCGCGATTGGTTGGGCGGCCTCACGAGTTGCCACAAGAGGCGGTTGAAAAATTGCTGGACGTGCGCGAGCGAGCGGGGTACATGTCATCGCAGTCGCGAGGCTGTCAGGCTTGTGGGTTTTCGCAGGGCCACTCGTCGACGTGTGCAGTGGGAAGCGCGACTCGCTCTTACGGCTCGAACGGTGACGACACGGTGACGCTTACTCGAAGGGAATTGACTACGTTGATAACCGAAGCAGCGCGACTGGTTGCGCGCGAAGTAGGGAATCAGTAGCGGCCAGTGCACACTTTGCGTCTTTGCGGATCTTAGCGTCTTTGCGCGAAACTTAGGCTTCGGAATTCTAGGTTCGCGCAAAGACGCTAAGATCCGCAAAGAC
>JADGNW010000163.1 GCA_017883315.1 Blastocatellia bacterium
ACGCCGGTAACTGATAACGAGTCTTCCGATCAACGCCCTTCTCCGATCCACTCGCGCTCGGGCTTTGACTTCGGAACCGGGGCGCTGATGTTAGCGCTTGCGCTACTCGTGTGGGCTAAGCTGCGGGCGTAAGCTCTCAGCGCCGTTAACCCACATTCAATAGATTCCACTTCAACCGCCGGAGCCCGGCGGCAGAGGTGATCTTTATCTCCCCTCCGACAGGCGGCGGCATTCTACTATGGGTGTGTCTGGTCTGCACTGCGTCTTTGCCTACAAACTAATCCGTGTCTGATCGCTGCCCGTCCCGTAAAGGTAACTGAGTCGTTAACGGTTCGCGGACAACCTGTTCAACTCCCGGAACCCGGACCCAGCCACGGCCCCAGATAATAGGATTTTCCAATACGTATGTCAAGTTACAATATTGCAGCGAGGCCCCGTCAATATATTGATCGAACGGGATCAACAACGCGGGTTATGAGGAAAGTACGATTGAAGCCTAACCTCGAACGAGGCCGGCCGGATCTGGTAACCATTGACGCCGGCGGGTTCGGGCCAACGGTAGATGAGGGCGGCGGTTGTCACATCACATTATCGTCATTGCGATAGAAGCGGCGCAGCATGTCATCGACGTCCTTCTTGCCAATGGCTTCAAAAACGACGACGGGAGGAATAGCCAAACCCTCGGCGAGTCTAAGCGCTGTCTCGACGTTCAATGTGTTCACTACCGAATAAAGAATCTTAGACAGCAAGCCTTGATCGAATCCGGCCTCGCGGCAGAAGTCAACTTGTCGCATTCCTTTAGTGCGCAGCCGCTCGCTTACCAATTCTGCAAGTGGGCTGCGGCGGCGGGCATCGCCGTTTGAGCGACCGTTGGAGCGGGCCGCGATTGATCCCCTTTCCGAGAACTCTGAGATTGGCTTAGACATTTAGGCTCCCCTTCACAATCATTTCCATTTCGTTTTCTCTTTCAGCAAGTTCTCTTGCAATGATCCTTGCGCCCCGTGACCCGTCCCTGGGTTTGTAGCAACGCAGGGTTGTGCTGACAGCAAACTACGACGCTCACATTCGCGGCCGATGACTAACGCCCACCTCTCGTCATGAAGGTGACCAGCGTCGTAACCCCAACCATGCTCGAGATCTTAGTAATGGTCTTGAACAAGTTTCCGTGCACGATGACCGTGTCTCCCGGGCGGAGGAAAGCATTCTCTTCCGGGTTGGCTTTACCTTTCAGAATCTTCTTCACGTCGGCGTTCAGCACCTGAACTCGACCGTCTTCATACTGGCGAAGAATCGAAACGTTAGAGCTCCCCGTGTCGAGTATTCCGCCCGCAAGCGTGATTGCATCCAGCACTCGCAGCGGTCGCGTCATCACCATCACGCCCGGCGTCTTCACGTCACCGAGCACGCCGACCTTTGCGCTTTGAGCTTCGAGCAGCGCAAGCGTGAGGCGCGGGTCCTTAATGAACTCGGCCACCGCGTTGGTGAAATACTCCTGAAGCTGAGGCAAGGTCTTCCCGACGACCGATATGTCGCCCATCAGCGGAAAGTAGATTCGTCCGACTGGCGACACCGCGACTCGCTGCACAGAATCTTCGGGATGCTTGTCGATATAGATCGCGACAACATCGCCGGGGCCCAGGCGATACGAGTTGTAGAAACTGCTATAGACGGCGTTGATTTGCGTCTGAATCGCGGCCTCTTCCGTCGGGGTCACCATCTCTCCCGGACCGAGCGTACGCGTGTCAACGATCACCCCTTGACTGCCCTTCGGCGCAACTGAGCGCGGGCGGCTCTCGTCCAGACTTGTCGATACGGCCTGAGACTTAGTCTGTGCGGCGACAGTAAGCCCTGCTGCGTAAAAACTCATCAACGCGACTACTGTCAGGCTAATGATCTTCTTTGCCATAACGTTCCTCACTTCTCTTTGCTTTTTGCTCATCTTCCACCGCGGCCGAACAGGACGATCTTGATCGTCTCGAACATTATGATCGGGTCCAGCAGCAGCGATTGATTCTTGATGTAATACAGATCATAACGAAGCTTCTCGATCGCATCTTCGACCGAAGCTCCGTACGGATACTTGATCTGCGCCCAGCCGGTCAGTCCCGGTTTGACCACGTGACGTTGCGAGTAGTACGGCACAATCGCGCTCAACTGCTCGACGAACATCGGACGTTCAGGGCGCGGGCCGACGAAGTTCATGTCGCCTCGCAGAATGTTTATGAACTGCGGCAGCTCGTCGAATCTGAGCTTGCGAATGATGCGGCCGATGCGCGTGACTCTCGGATCGTCCTCTTCGGCCCAGACCGGACCTGACGTAGCTTCGGCTCCGACTCGCATCGAGCGAAACTTGATTATCTTGAATGTGCGGCCGTTCCTGCCGACGCGCTCCTGAACGTAAAAGATCGGTCCTCGCGATTCCAGCTTTACCGCGAGCGCGGTCAACAGCATGATCGGCAGCGACAAGAGCAATCCGATTCCCGCAAGCGCCGCGTTGACTACCCGGCGAACGTGATACTCGAAATCGGTAAAGCGGTTGCCGCGCGAGAAGATCAGCCACGAAGGTCGCAGCATCTCGCTGTCGATCTTCCCGGTGAGCCGCTCGTAGTATTGCGCGGACTCTTCGACCGCGACGCGCCCGCTGAGCGATAGATTCAACAGCTCTTCCGTTGGGAACTTGCCGCGTCGATCGGCTACGGCTACGACTATGCGATCGACCTGATACTGCTCGACAAGACCGCCGATATTTGCTGTAAGCCCTATTACCTTTGGATTGATCAAGCTCTTGCCGATCAGCTCCGGTTTGTTGTCTACGAATCCGACTATGTGAAAACCCGACGTGCGCCGTTCAAGGGTTGCCCGCGCGATCTCGATTGCCTGATCACCCGAGCCCAATATCAACACGCGCTCTCGAACGCCGAATTGCGGATGGCCCGCGCTCCAGGCAACGACAAGTCTCCACGCCGGAATGGCTCCGAGTATGATCGTGATATCCACTAGAAACACGCCGCGCCCCAACTGCAGCGCCGGCACTACGTAAAAAAGAATTGAGAGCAACACCGTTGCAACGCCGAGCGCGATCAGCATGTTGATAAGCACTCGACTATATCTACGCGTGGCTGGCAGATCGTAGAGGTCGAAAAGATAGAACGCCAACTGAATGACGATCGTCAGCATCGCCAGCTTCAACAAGCCGCGATGATTGAACAACGCCTCTGAGGTTTCGCTTCCCAACCGTATGTAGGTCGCGCACAATGCGGCCGCAGCGAGCAGCCCGGTTTCGGCAATTACCAAAAATAAACGTCTCATTACTTCTTCTCCCCAGTTGCTCTAGTGAACAACTACAACGCAGGGCCGGCGGCGACCGGCGCGCGCTTCAGGCACTTCGCGTCTTACCACCAAAAAGGCGTCCAACAAACGAATCTTTGTCGCGTCTGCGCGCGCCGGCGTCCGATTCGTTCAGCACCAGGCCAAGCCGCCGAGCCTTCGGCACCAGTTTGCGCGCGGCGGTCACTTTGCTGTGATGAGTGCAACCCGCCCGCGCGATAATCACTGACGCGTCCAGCACCGCTGCCAGACGTTGCGTTTCAGGTGAATCGAGAATTGGGGGCGAGTCAACGACGATAGCATCGAACCACGGCGCTAAATCAGCTATCACATCTTCAAGCCGCGACCACAACGCTTCTGTGACCTGCGCGGCTGCATGCGCGCCCGAGGTCATAACGTATAGTCCGTTTGGATCCAGACGAACCATTGCCTGCTTCGGCTCACACGAGCTAGCTGCCAAACTCAGCCAGCCGCGTTTCGGATTAATGCCGAGCATACGACCCGTGTCAGAAGTCCTGGTCGCGTCAATCAACAACACACGGCGTTGATGCTTCTCAGCAAGTGGCTTCTGAGCAGGAGGCTTCTGAGCTAGAGACCAGGCGAGGTTGAGCGCGACCGTGGTCTTGCCTTCAGCCGCTACGGCGCTGGTGATCAGCAGCGTCTTCAGCTTTCGACGCTCCGCCAAGGTCAGCACGTTGACTGCCAGCGTGCTGTATCGTTCGGCTGCGAGCTTATCTTCGCCGGTGATTGAGGCGAGGTGCGGGTCTACACTTAGCTTGTCGACGCTTGACACCTCGCTCGGTTCTTCGAATGCCGCCGTTGGGGGCTGTGAGGCGGCTGGCAATTCGAAGACCGGGCGAGGTGCCGACGGGGCAGCCCGACGCGGCAAAGGAGCCGAAGCCGCGACTTTCAGGGCAGCCGATCCCGCCGCGATAATTGACCTTGGATGGAGGGGCTTCGCAACCTTTTCTGCCAGGGTGTGGTCGGTCTCAACCTCAAACGAAGGAGACTCGCGCGAGTCTGCTTCGCGAAGCGCGGGGGCGCCGATCGGGCGATCACGATCCTCCCACCTCTCTGCTTTTACCAATGCGTTGTAGACTCTTCCCATACTCTGCAACCCCGATTGCAACGCAGCCTACGAACTTCTGGAGACGCGCACGCGCGAAAAGAACTTCAGCGAGGCGTCGGAATCAGTTTCGCGGTCGGAATGAATGAGATACTTTCCGTTACCCGTTGAAACCGCGCTCGACTTTCTGGTTGACTCATCAGCATCACGGCGAATGTAGTGGACGTTCGACGATGAAGCTTGCTCAGTTCGCTCAGGAACCGCCGATTCGTTGCTGATTATTGCTCCCGCCATTGTCGTCGCAACTTCGATCGAAGTCAGGTCCAGCACATCGACGACATCCTCGACGATCTCAGCGGTGATTCGCGCACTACCTTCGCTGAAGCCAGTCAGCAGCGCGTTGTCGCAAATGTTGTTTATGATTCTGGGTATTCCACCGGAAAAACGGTGCGCCAGCTTGATGGCTTCCGGCTCAAACAGGTTTTCGTCCGAGCACCCGGCGATTCGCAACCGCCAGCGAATATACTCGCCGGTCTCGTGAGGCGTCAGCGTCTTGATCGAACACTTCAAACTGACCCGCTGTTTGAGCTGGCGCAGCTCGGGCTGACTCAACAAGTCGTGTAGTTCAGGCTGCCCACAAAGGATCACCTGCAGCAACTTCTCTCGATTCGTTTCGAAGTTTAAGAGCAGTCTTATTTCTTCAAGAAGATGACGCGGCAAAAGGTGCGCCTCATCAACTACGAGTACGGTGCGAAGCCCTTGCGAATGACGAGAGACCAAAACGTTGCCAAGTAGTCGAAGCATCGAGGCCTTCGATTGCTGCGGCCGCATTCGGAATTCACCCGCGAGAAGATCAAAAAAATCTTCGGTCGAGAGAATCGGATTGAAGATGTAAGCCGCGAGGACTGAGCGATCGAGTGACTGGAGCATCGATCGAAGGATCGTCGTCTTTCCAGTTCCAACTTCTCCGGTGACGACTACGATGCCTTTGCCGTTTTCAATTCCGTATTGCAGGTTGGCGAAGACCTCGAGCAGACTGTCAGTTCGAAACAGATACTTTGGGTCGGGCGCCAGGCTGAAAGGTATATCGCGCAGTCCGTAGAATTTCTCGTACATGAGTTCTCTCTCATTTGAGTTAAATGATTAATGGACCGGCGTTTTCTAATTTTTTGTTAGAAGCGTACAGATATCTGTGGCGATGAAAAGCTTGGTTAGGGCAAACGTAACAGCGACCGCGGCGGCGGTCCCAAAAACAATCCGCGCCTTGCCGCGCCACCATGCACTTCTGCGCTCTTGGGCGGTCGTCGTCTTCGGTATGGTTGCCAGCAGCGGCAGTCGAGTGTAGTACTCGACATCTCTGGCATCCTGAAGCGAGTTGAATCGCGAAGATTCTGCAAACACCACGAAAACGGCTCCCAGAGCCAATCCCAGGATGCAGGCTACCGATATCAACAAAGTGCGATCGGGCGAGATCGGGTGCTCTGGCAAGTCCGCTGGCTGTACCAGTCGAAGCTGGATGCTCGCGCCCACGTCTTGCCTGGACTTAGCTTCAGCATCCTGAATTTCCGCGGTTACTTCCTTCTGGCTGCGCTTTAGGCCGAGATACTCCTGCGCCAATTTCGACGTGGTCATATCACGACGAACGGGCTGAGACTCAAGGGCCGGCGATACGGATTGATTGGACGATCGACGCGCGAGTTCGCGGCCGGTCACTTCGAGTTCGATCTTAAGCCGATTGCGCTCGGACGAAAGCGACGCCAGTTCACGCGCTTCCGGTGATTGGCTGACGAGCGCGGCATCTTGCCGGCGAAGCTCCTCGATTTGGCGATTGATTGCCGCGATCTGATCGTTGATAGCGAGAACACGAGGATGCTTATCGGTCAGCTCCTGTCGATTGATAAGCGTGTCGCGCTGGCCCTGCAAATCAGTGCGCCTAGCGATAAGCACGGCGTAAGTCGGATTGTCGCGCAGCGCTGAACCTTTACCCTGCTGCTCCACGATTTGTCGCTGATCAGTGATGCGTCGCTCGACATCTGCCAGTTCTTGCTGAAATTTGTACTGCTGGTCCTTAAGACCCTCGATGGTCATCTGTTGAGCACGCACGAGCTCGGCAGAAGGCTGTGCGCTTCGCACTGGTTGAGCAGATGCAATCCCAGGGTAGTCTGCTTCGAGAGACAGCCGAGGATCTTTGGCTTCAAGTTCGCCCAGGTGTGCAGAGAGGTCTGCTGCTCGCTTGCGCAGCGCCTCGAGTTCCGAATCGGAAGTCGACGGTCCTTTGAGGCTCTGGGCTACAAGCCGATTGGCCAGTTCATTGGTCACCTCTCGAGTGGTCTCCGGATCGGCGGAACGATACGAAAGAGCAAAAGCGCCGGGTTGGGGCCCGGAGTCAATGCTAATGCGCCGGCGCATCTTTGCTGTTGCGGTATCGAGCGACTCATCGTGCGGAGCATATTTCACCAGTAGGGCTTCAAGAGCTTCGCGGCTGGTGACTTGTTGCCGGAACTCGTTGACGCGGCTCGACAGATCGGATTCGCCGACTTTCACGTTCGCGACCGATATGATCGCGGTTGACCTATACAGATTGGGTAGCTTCGCCAGTGCTGCGCCAGCGGCAATGGCCAGGATTAGAGCCGGCGTTACCAGCAGGAGTTTATGTCTTAATCCCGCGTGGTAGTAGTCGGTTAGGTTCCGGGATCTTCGCGAACTCATTTGACTTCGAGTCTTCCCTTCTTACGCCATCTGATTCAAAACGCTCAAGGCTGCGATCCTTGAGCTGCCATCAGTACTTAAAGGACGAATTGGACTGGCTTTCCAGGCGCCGGAACCCAGCACCGCTCAGCCAGGCGGGGAGGCTTCGGAACGTAATTGAGCGAGAATTAATTGGCCGTTGCCCAAGCAAAAGGGTGGCATTCAAAAGTGTTGACAATGTTAACTCGCTGACTTATAACCAAGTCGAAGCTAGCTCTAGTCCTGTTCGATCTTTAGTCTCGGTTGACAGTGGGACGGAGCGTGGGAAACAGAGCGAAACGACTCCTGCTGTCCCACCTGGAATGCCTGCCTCCCTGCCCCTGTAGAAAGACTTGTTAGAAACGTTGAGATCGCCTGGGCTTGCCGCTCGGTTGTCTCGCTCCGAGTGTAAGGAACCGAAAAAGGAACGCCTGTATGTTAGCTCAAGGGTCTTATGCATCAGTACCTCTGGCCGCGCTTCCATCGAAGAGAGTAGATCGATTTGATTGCCTCGCTGCCGCGCTCGATGAAATCAACGAGGGCGCGGTATTCCTGAACGCCGACGCACAATTGATATGGCACAATCGGGCATTTGATAAGCTTCTGGTTGACAACCGGGAGGGGCACCTCCTGGTAGTGGCACTCATCGAGTCCGTCGCAAGCTTCTATCAGGAGGTTTACGACTCATCAAGGCACGCAGTCGAGTCTTCCGTGCGGGACATGACAGTAGGCCGTATCGAGCACGAGGTTCATTTCACGCTTATGCCGGAGGGCATGCTCGGAGAAGAAAGTTACGTGTTGTGTTTAGTGAAGCGGTCGGCATCGCGATGGTCTAGCTACGAAGAACATCTAAGACAAACCTGGGGTCTAACTGAGAGAGAGGCTCAAGTAGCAGTCGAGTGCCTTAAAGGTAATAAGAATCTCGAGATCGCGGGGCGTCTGAGGATAAGCGTCGAAACAGTTAATAAGCACCTTGATAAGGTGTATCAAAAGGCGAACGTCCGCGGTCGGTCCGAATTGGCTTCGCGGCTGCTTGACGCCGGCTTGTGAATCGACGATCTGAGCGATAGTTTCCCGTTTGTTGGCCCTGCACCGTAAGCATATATTCCGTGGACTCACGCCAGATTGAATAAATCACATTGACCACCAGAATACACCAAAGATGTTAGCCATCCGGATATGAACCCGCTCAAATGTCTTGCGAGGCTTGCGCCCAGAAGCGACAAAGTCTATTTTAGAACCAATGCGCGTTGAAAAGTCGTCACTCACCGTCTTCACGTCATTGGATGACGGAACCGGTGTGCTGCTAAACGTCGACAGTCTCTTCTACTACAGCCTCAATCAGACTGCGGTCGCCCTTTGGAAAGAAATAGAAGCCAATAATTCTTTTGCAATCGATGATCTCGTTCCTGCGATGTGCGAACGATTCGAGGTAGATGGAGAAACGGCTCGCCGAGAAATCGCTGCCTTTGTCGAAAAGCTGGAGGAGCTAAAACTCCTTCGCGTCGTCTAAGCGGGCTGGTTTTGTTAGGCGCACGCGGTTCCCAGGGAGTTGTGCAGGTTCATATCCTGTCCGTCCGCGTTCTGACCTCAGAGATCTCCCGCACTTTGAATCGACCATCCGCGGTTTTGAACGACCTTCAACGCAACAGGCCCGTTTCAAGGTCACTCCTAGCCGCGCAAGAAAGATTTTTTTGAGTGTGTTACTAAAAGGTAAACTCTGCGTGGAAGGGGTTTACGTGCATCGGTCGATATCAGCGACCGAATCTTCATAATTTACTTTAACTTTTTCCTTGCATCCCTTTGAAGGGTATGCTATAAACTCGCCTCGTAGACAACACCGCTTTATGTTCCTGCCATAAAGCGGTACTGTTTTGGCGGTGCGCTGGGGTAAGGAACATTCAGATAGGGGGCTACTGAATGTTCAAAGGGGGCTTGTCGATTAGACGACCTGGCGCACCGCACCATCATATTCTTTCAACCCTTCCAAGTCAAGAAATTTCACACTGCAACTCTTACCTGCGTGGACCGAGCATATTGCGCTTAGGCCGGCACTTCTGCTGAGATCAGAGGGCTCTTTGGGGGATCGGCAAAATGACAACCGCTTTAGTTGGAGAAATACGCCCGACAGGACTTGAACCTGTAACCCCCAGATCCGAAGTCTGGTGCTCTATCCAATTGAGCTACGGGCGCATTGATTAAGAGACTATCGGGAAAGGTGTGACTGTGTCAATTGCAGTCTCGGTTCCGACCATGAACTCGAACGGCCGTCAGAATGCCCCTAGTGAACTGGCTTGATTCAGCGGACGATAGAGCTCATTGAAGTCTCGTACGCTCCGTTCGAAGATCGATTGAAATGCAGCGACATCCTCAGGATGGACGGTTAAGTTGACGCCGTTGGCAAAGGCGAGGTAGGTATCGAGGGTCCGCAGTTGCGGTGACACCAGAACGACGTAAGTCCGCCGGCGCACCTGTGGCGTCAGTGTGTTGATGTATTGCATCATTGCTGCGCCGCCCTGATGATCTGCATCGAACCCCGGACTGAGCACGATCACGTCGGCGCGTGACTCGTGAAGGATCTCGATGGCCTCAGGCGCAAGATCGGCTGAGAATATCTCGTATCTGGAAGTCTCCATCGCGTTGCGCAAGGTCTCTCTTATTTGCGGATCGTCCTGGCAAAGCAGTACGCGGCGACGTTGCCACTTGCTCGTGTCGGGCACTTGAGGCTGCGACTGCTTGAGGCCGGCCAGTAAAAGATCTGCAAGCGCGCGCAAAGAATCCGGCTGATCTACTTCGGCGACATTTATCGGATCGAGCGCGCCTGTGATGCCAGGCAGCTTTGGCTCTTCCTTTGGCGGCGGCATGATGGTAACCGATTGTCGGCACCGCGGGCACAAAACGTTAAACGGCTCGGTTGGCAGTCGAATATCATCAAAGGTAAGACTCATCGCGCATTGCGGACAACTAGCTATCATTTCAAGACTCCACCTGGTAGTTTTCAGTACCGACTTCTGGTTTCAGAAGAGGGTGCCATTCTATCTCTCAACTGCTCGCTGTCTTCCCGCGTCTGCCACTCGTGGGGGAATGTAGTTGCGTTCCTCGCGGCGGCTCAACATGTCGTCGGAAGTACCGAGGCCCGAAAGTCGCAGCAACAGATTCGAAGGGTTGGTAGCGAAGGCAAGCCCGTTTTCCTGGCTGATCACGCCGCTGCGAATCATCCGTTCAATCACCTGGTCAAAGTGCTGCATTCCCTCAAGCTCGCCGTCGTTCATCGCTTCCAGCAGAGTCTTCCCTTCACTCTCGCCCTGCTCGATATACTCGCGCGAGCGAGGTGTCGCTTTCAGAATCTCAACCGCAGCTATTCGACCAGTACCGTCCGCGCGCGGGATCAATCGCTGCGACACAATGTAGCGGAATGCCTGGGCCAGCCGCGTTCGTATTACGTGCTCCTCGGATTTGGGATATATGCCGATTATTCGATTCACTGTCTTTGACGCGTCAGTCGTGTGCAGCGTGGACAGCACGAGGTGCCCCGTCTCCGAAGCTTCAAGCGCGATCTCGGTCGTTTCCATATCCCGCATCTCGCCAACAAGGATCACCTTGGGCGCTTGCCGTAGCGCCGATCTAAGCCCGAGCGCGAATGCGGGTGTGTCGGTGCCAAGCTCGCGCTGGTTTATTGTCGATTTCTTGTGCTGATGGAGAAACTCGATCGGGTCTTCGATCGTGACAATGTGATAGCTGTATTCAGTATTGATCTTGTCGATGATGGCAGCAAGCGTTGAAGTCTTACCCGATCCTGTCGGCCCCGTGAGCAGCACTATGCCGTTCTTCTGATGTGACACTTCGCCCAGTTGCGTCGGCAGATCCAGACTATCGATCGTTGGTACGTTGGTCGGAATTACTCGCATCACCACCGAGATCGAACCACGTTGCTTGAATACGTTGACACGAAAACGAACCCTGCTTGGCATCGCATATCCGATATCAGCGGATCCAGTCTGGATGAATCGGCGCGCCGCATCGGTGTTGCCCTCCATCAGTGACATCGCGATTATTTCGGTTTGGTAAGACGTGAGGTTCCGCAGCCCCTTGATCTCTACCGGTGTGAGCCTTCCGTTGATCTCGACCTGCGGCGGCCGGCCAGTGGAAAAGTTAAGATCCGAGATGTTGTCGGCCACCGAGAGCATCTTGTCGAGGATCGGGTGAAGTTCGAAAAAACTCATCCTTGTCTCCTGAAAGCGCGGGGTCTTGTAGCGAAATATGTGTACGTTTTGTGAGGGTCTTATTAACCGAGATTAGGGGCAATCGACGCTAAACCCACATGGGTGCGGTGACTTCAAGATACGATAAGAACGCTGAGAGGGCAACAGTATTGTGAATGCGAATCGCGATACGTGATCCGTGAACCTGAATCACTAATCACTTCCCGACATGTTAGTATTGACCGGCAATGAACATTCATTCCACAGCGATTGTCAGTCGCCATGCAACGCTCGGCTCCAACGTCATCATTGGACCATATGCAGTGATCGAACGGGATACGGACATTGGAGAAGACTGCGAGATTCGCGCGCACGCCGTGGTTAAGCGGTTCACAACAATCGGTTCGGATAATACTGTTCACGAAGGTGTCGTACTCGGTGGTGAGCCGCAAGACGTCGGCTACGAGGATTGCGTCAGCTATCTTCGTATCGGCTCGAATAATCGCATCCGTGAAGGCGTCACGATCCATCGCGGCACTCAACCGGAATCAGTGACTACTGTCGGCTCAGGCTGCTTTATTATGGCGAACGCACACGTAGCGCATAACTGTCATGTGGGAGACGGAGCTATTATCGCCAACAACGTCGCGCTTGCAGGCCAGGTAGACATCGAAGATCAAGCTTTCATCTCGGGGGGAGTCGTGGTGCACCAGTTTTGTCGCATCGGCCGGCTCGCGATGATTGGGGGAAACTCAAAAGTAGTTCAGGACTGCTTGCCTTTTGTTATAACTGACGGCGTCCCCGGCCGCGCTCGCGGTGTGAACATTGTTGGCCTTCGAAGGGCAGGACTAAAATCGAGCGAGATTCGAAATCTCAAAGCGGCGTATCAGGTTCTGCTTCGATCCGGACTTCCCCTCGAAGGCGCGCTCGCTCGCCTCACCGAACTTGACGACCCGCTGGTCTACGAGTTGATCGACTTCGTTCGAGCGTCAACTCGCGGTTTCTGTCATGAGGGGAAAGCGCAAAGGGCCAAGAGCTAAGCGCAGAGTGCTCTTTCCCTTTAGCTCTTCAGTTCCTTCCGCCCTGGCCACTTCTCCAGACTTCAGCTTCGTCGCGTAACTTGTCCAGCGCTGATTGCAGGGCCGCTTGCTTAGCTGCCACTTCTGCGCTGTTCGCGTCTCGCGGCACATATATCGGGTCGCCAATCAGCACTA